>JBHHVM010000627.1:0-2006 GCA_046754265.1 Phycisphaerae bacterium | reverse complement strand
CCACTTGGCGGCATCAACAACACATCGGGCCGGACCAAGCGGTCGGCCACGCCCAGGGCACCCCCAGGCGTCTCCCATGCGCCTGGATAGTCGTGGCACAGCCGCCAAGGGGCCAAGTAGCTGTGTGGACCGCTATACGCAGTGGGGACACGACACAGCGAAGGCAAATATGCGGCGGGCCTGTGGCGCGCACCCTCGACGAACGTCGCAATACTGCCGATTTCCTCCAACGCGGCCACCAGGCCCCCGGCCATTTGGTCGAGCACGCAATCAACGCCGGCGTCCGCACTTGCATCCCAATCGGGCACACGATGAGAGGCCCGTGTCCACTGCCGCGAGCATATGCGCCAGTCGCCCAACGGCCATTGGGCCTCGGCCCCAGCACAACTCATTTTTGCGCGGTCAACCAGAAGTCCGACAATCGGAGCGTCGGCCGCCAGACCCTCCAGCCGACGCGCAACCTCTTTGGAGGGGCCTTCTCGGGTCATTTTACTGCTCTCCGTTTTGGGGTCGGGGCTGAAACATGCCGCACGCCCGCTCGGTGCGCGGCAACCCGGGGCGAATCGCCACCGGCCCGATAGCCGATCCCACGGGTTGGCCGTTCGGTGACACCACTACAGCTTCACGGCGGGGCGCAATGACCACGGCCGGAGGACCACCATAACACTTGCCGCCGTCCCGCTCGGGATGCTCGGCCTCCATCCAGAACCGACAATCTCCGCATGTGTTCATCGTTTTTCCTTCAACCAGCCCAACGCTTCCGCTATCTCCTCGCGAATCCGCCGCAAAAACTCTTCCTTGCTCTGGACCCGCACTATGTCTGCCCCGTAGTCGTACATGGTGTGTTTGGGCAGGCCGCCCGGAGTATCGTGCCGACAAAAGATCGTAACGCTCCATACCGTGCGGTCGGTACGGACATCAGTGTCGCAATCCACCGAAAAGCTGGCAATCTTGCCAGCGTGGTATAGCTCGGCCAACAGGAGCAATAGGTCGTCGGTCATGGCTGAAACCTTGCGGCCATAGCCGGATCGCTATACACCTCAACCCCACACACAACCAGCCCTCGCTGGCCGCTTTCAGCCACACACTCAAGCCGGAAGATGCGGTTGTTCTCCAAACATTCTCTAAGCGCGCGCAGCGTGGCCGGAGAACAATGGCACAGCCGCGTGTCTGGATGGTTCTTCTGCCATTCTTGGAACTCGGCCAGCACTGACGGCTTAGACCACCTGCGTAACCACTTAAAGATTCTCATAGTCGCTCCTTTGTGTAACCCGAACGCCTCCGCTCCCGCCACATCGCAGCCCGGAGCGCCTCCCGCGCTTCTTGTTCCGGGATCGGCTTCCCGTCCAGCCGCGGCGTGATCCGGCCGTGCCAATTCATCGCCAGGGGCCCCAAATGTAAGACCTCGAACGGCAGGCGCACCTGCTTCTCGGGCGGCCACTGGGCAATGAAGTCCGAGTCGTATCCCCCCGCGTGCTTCCAGTCGTCCGGGAACCACGGCCACGTTTCTATAACGGGATCGCCCGTGTGGAACACCAAAAAGTGGCCGCCCAATGTTACTTCAGCGCCGTTCCAGGGATAGCGGTCCGGGTAAGTGGGGAATTTGCTCCAATCGTGCGGCAGCCAAATCGGGTTTACAATACGCCGCGTGGCCCCATACAGCGTCCCTGGTTGAAGGCCCGTAAGATCAGCCCGCTCGGGCAGCACAATGTCGGCGTCAATCACTGCAAGCCAAGAGGCGGGCTGGGCTTGGTGGAGTACCGCCGCGTTCAGCGCATTCCCTTTGTTGAAACTAGCCCCCTGGGCATAAAAGGCGTTGGTTTGCAAACAGTACACGCCAAGCCGGTTGGCTATCTCTTGGGTCGCCTTGTCGTGGCTGTCCGTCACCACCAGCACGTCGTCGAACACCGCCAGCATCCGGGGCAGCGTGATGGCCAACAGATCGTCGTACTCGACACAGACCGTGATCGCCTTCATAGGAAATGCCCCCACATTATCAACTCCCG
>JBHHVM010000626.1:0-2011 GCA_046754265.1 Phycisphaerae bacterium | reverse complement strand
TAAGGCCCCTTTTTCGGGACGCCCAGGTATTTGGCCTGGTCGTCGGTCAGTTCGGTCAGGCTGACGCCCAGTTGGGCCAGGTGCAGGCGGGCTACCTTTTCGTCCAGATGCTTGGGCAAGTAATAGACCTTGTTTTCGTATTGACCTGCCTTGGTGTGCAGCTCGATCTGGGCCATGACCTGGTTGGTGAAGCTGTTTGACATCACGAAGCTCGGATGGCCCGTCGCACAACCCAGATTCACTAGGCGACCCTCCGCCAGCACGATGATGCCGTGGCCGTCGGGGAACACATACTCAGCCACCTGCGGCTTGATCTCGTCGCGCTTGATGCCCGGGACTTTCTTCAACCCAGCCATGTCGATTTCGTTGTCGAAGTGGCCAATGTTGCACACGATGGCTTTGTCCTTCATCCGGGCCATGTGGTCAGCCGTGATGACGTTGAAGCAACCCGTCGTGGTGACGAACACGCCCGCCTTATCCACCACTTCATCCAGCGTGCGAACCTCGTACCCCTCCATCGAGGCTTGCAGCGCGCAGATAGGGTCAATTTCCGTCACAATCACCCGGGCGCCTTGACCCCGCAGGCTCTGGGCACAGCCCTTGCCCACGTCGCCATAGCCGCACACCACGGCGATCTTGCCCGAGAGCATCACGTCGGTGGCCCGCATGATCCCGTCGACCAGCGAATGGCGGCAGCCGTAAAGGTTGTCGAACTTGCTCTTGGTCACGCTGTCGTTGACGTTGATGGCGGGGAACAGCAGCGTGCCAGCCTCTTGCATCTGCACCAGGCGGTGGACGCCGGTGGTGGTCTCTTCGCTGACCCCTTTGATCTGCTGGGCCACCTTGTGCCAGTGCTGGGGGTCGTTCTGGATGCTGTCCGCCAGCACCTTGAAGATGATGGCCTCTTCTTCATTGTCAGCCTTATCCGGATCGGGCAAGGAACCGTCCTTGGCAAATGCATCCTCGAACTCCACGCCCTTGTGGATCAACAACGTGGCGTCGCCGCCGTCGTCGACGATCAACGTGGGCCCGCCTTCGGGAAAGCTCAGCGCCTGCAGCGTGCACCACCAGTATTCCTCCAACGTCTCGCCCTTCCAGGCGAACACGGGAATATGCGCTTGGGCAATCGCAGCCGCAGCGTGATCCTGCGTGCTGTAGATGTTGCAACTGGCCCAACGCAGATCAGCCCCCAAATCCTTGAGCGTCTCGATCAGCACCGCCGTCTGAATGGTCATGTGCAACGAGCCGGTGATCCGCGTACCCGCCAACGGTTTCTTGCCCGCGTATTCCGCCCGCAGTGCCATCAGCCCGGGCATCTCTTTTTCCGCCAGGACGATTTCCTTGCGGCCAAAGCCCGCCAAGGAAACGTCTGCCACTTTGAATTCCTGCGCAACGGCCGTCGTCATCCCATCATCTCCATTCAAGATTCCCGTTCAGTGAGTGTGGCACCGGTCTACAACCGATGCGTTCTATTGTCCTTATCGTTTGGTCTTCCGCACAGCGGTCATCACGAACAACTCGGGGGCCTCCGGTGCCTGAGCATGGGTCGGTTCGGCCGATTCCAGGGGCGACCATTCCACCGCTTCAAACCCCACTTGCCCGACCTGCTGGGCCAGCACCGCCGGGTCAAAGCCCCACGACCGGTCCTGCATCAAATCATAGAACGCTACGTGTTGATGGGCCTGTTGTTCGATGATTAAGAGCCGACCGCCCGGCTTGGTGATTCGCGCCAACTCAGCCAGGGCCGACGCCGGCGAAGCCACGTGGTGCAACACCAGACTCGCCAGGCACAGATCGACCCGGCAATCTTCTATCGGCAGGGCTGACAGATCACCCGGATGAAACTCCACTTCGCACGTTTCACGAAATCCCGGTCGTGCCCGGGCCAATTCCAGCATGGCCGGCACCGAATCCACCGCGATCACCCGATCGAACCGCCGCGAAAGTAGCGGCAACAAGTATCCCGTGCCGGTGCCCACGTCAGCCACGGTCCACTCCCGCGGCAGCAGGG
>JBHHVM010000625.1:0-2012 GCA_046754265.1 Phycisphaerae bacterium | reverse complement strand
GTGATGCCGTGCTTGCGCAGACGCTTTCGGATCGTGTCATAATCCTGTTCCAGAAGGTCCTTGCCGACATCTCGCAGGAAGTGGTAGTGACAGATGAAATCCGGCCTGTCCGGGAAGACCTTCCTGACGGCTTTGAGAATGCCCCCGCCCATGTCATGAACCGAGGCGATCGGCTCGCCGAATAGCTGTTTCACCTGCTCCAGGAAGGGGATGATGGTCTCGGCCTTCTCGGAGGGCAATTTGACGTTGCCCAGGACGATCTGGCTGATGGAATCCAGGCTGCTCATGAGGAAGGGCTCTTTTCCATCACAGGTGGCATCCAGGTGAAGAATGTACCCTCCATTGGCGCCCATGGCCTGCTTGATGGTGGGGGCCGCTTGTCGGTGGGCAATGGCCAGATAGACGATAAACTTCTTTGCCAGATACTCCACTTCACTGGGACTGATGCGGACGTTTTGAGCCGCCAGTTCATCGCTGATTTCCCGGCTGCGACGGTGACGCAGAAAGAGTGCTTGGCCCACATGGACAAGGATGTCATAGCCAAAGTTACAGCCCGACGGCACCAGGCGAGCAAGCTCCCGGGAACCATAAGTGCGTCGACAGCCATCACAGATCCAGATTGTTTCCTGAGCATTGAATCTTCCGATGTGCAACGTGACCACACGACGCCCCTTGGTCTTGAGCACCTTGAGCGGCTTGAGCGGCTTGGGGCAATGAGGACAGTGCTCTTGTTCCGGCCCGAAGTGCACCGTAGGCGGCTGAGCAAACAGAGACGCAGGAGACAGTTTGCCGACGAAGCTGTTCAATTGATCCGACAGGAAGCGGATCAGCGCAAACGTGCCGTTTTCGACGCGCGGCGTCGTGCTCAGATGGTAATCCAACCCGTGGTAGGCGAAGACATTCGACACCGCCTGTGCGGTCACCGAAAGACCCTGTCTCTTCAGGTGCCGACAGAGCTGTTCAAGGCTCCAATCCCGGTGCTTGATGGTCTCTACGAGGATCGCGATGACCTCACTGTCTGGGGGGCGCCGAGCATGGGCGTCCATGATCATCCGCCCATCCATCTGCCGACGGTAGGGGACCGATTCCGCGGCGAAATAAACAAAGCGCCCGTGATGCCTTTCGCGTGTCATCGCCGGATGATTCCGGAACAACCAGAAAAATGAGCGCGGCTCCATTCCCAAAAGCTGGCCCAATTCAGCAGCACTGAGCCCGGCCTGCGAGTGGCGGACCAGCCCGATCAGCGTCTCGGTCAGATTGCCGTATCGGGAGAACCCGATGTCACGATACCGCCATAGCCCGTTGGAATCGAACGTAGGAACCGAGGGCAGCACATAATAACGCCCGTTCTTGTTGTAGCTGTGGATTGCCTGCCAATCCTTGAGTCGGCGGTGCACGGTTCGCGGTGAACACCGCATCCGCAGCGCCAGTTCTGCCACCGTCATCACTTTCCGCACCCGAAAGTGCGTCAGCACCTTTTGGCGTGTTGCCTTGGCGGCCATGCCAGAGAACTCCTTTGTCATAGTATATGCAATCTATTGCCAATTAGGCATATACTATGACAACCCGGGCAAGAATGACAAGGCCACGGGGCCGAAACGACCGCAAAAAATCGGCAAAACCCCGCTACAAAGGCCGTGCGCAGAGGGGCATATACTCTGCCAGATCACAAGTCACGATTTGTAAAGACCTTAACGACAATGCCTTAGAAATGCCCAACCGGATTTTGTGGCCATAGAGCAGTTCGGCGCGTGCTTGGGCGCGCGGTTTGGTGAGTAAGGCATGCTCTTTGGGTCGACGTTTCACGGCGCGCGGCTCGACGCGGTCGGGGCGGTTGCCGACGACGTGCGTCGCCACGGTCGTCAAGGCGGCATCGATCAGCATCGTGGCCAGGGCCTCGTCGCTCAAGGCGCTGACCAACCAACTCGCGGCGATCGATTGCATGGCTGCCGTGAAACTCAGTGCGCGCGGCGACACGCCCACTTCCTGCGCCGATTGCAGCATGGTCCGAC
>JBHHVM010000624.1:0-2017 GCA_046754265.1 Phycisphaerae bacterium | reverse complement strand
ATCAACGTTGGTGTTGGCGTCGGCCAGGTCGGTGGCCGGCGGGGGAGTAGCCTCGCACGCACCCGTGTCGGTGTTGCAAGTCTCGTCCGCAGCACAGTCCGCGTCGCTGGTGCAACCTTCGGGTGCAGCCTCGCACGCACCGGTGTCGGTGTTGCAGGTTTCACCGTCGGCGCAGTCGGCGTCGCTGGTGCAACCTTCGGGTGCCGCCTCGCACGCACCGGTGTCGGTGTTGCAGGTTTCGCCGTCGGCGCAGTCGTCGTCGCTGGTGCAGCCCGCAGGCGGAGTCGTCCCGCCACCGCCGCCGGCGCTCGGGCAACCGGGCACCATGACGAAGAGCGCCAAGGCACTGATCGTCAGCCCAAAGGGCAGGAATCGGCGCATCCATGTGCGACAGATACCCGCGTTTTCGTTTGTTGATACCATTAGCATTATCCGTGACCTCCAGTCCATTTCCGTGGCGTCACCCCAGCCACGCAGGTAGTAAAGACGAATCCTTATTTCATTCCCATTTAGACGATGAAAATCCTTTTAGCGACCCTGGGCCGTCAAACCACAACGCCTGATGGCTTCGCCGTAGACGCCCCCCGCGCCATGTTCTGACGAATCAACCGAATCACGCGCCATACCGCCCCAGCGGCCAATGTTTCGCTTTCCCGCGAGTCCGTAAGCTCTTGAACACCGAATGGAATTGGCGGCTTAAGCCGGACCGTCACGCGCCTGCTCGGTCCGGGCTGCCTCCTCGCATCATTCGTGCTGCCCCGCGGGTTAAAGTAAACCTTGGAGCAGCTATGTCTAACGCGGGCGAATTGTAGGTATTGGCCCATTCAAGTCAACACCCAATTCCAAAAAATCCCGCCCCGCAACAGCCGTGACGCGGGCCATTCGGTACGCCGGCCACCGCGCAAGAATCCACGGTAGTCACCACGCTATCGGCCTATTTGGCCCGATAGCTTGAGCAATTTGCACAGTTACCCCGGTCATCCCAGCCTCGCCGGAACCGAAGCGGCACCTGTCGCGCAAACCGCCCAGTCACCCTGCCCTATTGGCGTTGATGGCGGTTGCATGAGTACGCTTCAACTTCTTGTTGGGTCGAAGGTTACACGGATCGCCTCAACCATGACGTGAGATTTATCACAGGCCACAGGCTGGCCTAACAGGATGAGCATCGGCCGGAGCCGGGCAAACTGGTATTGATTAGGCGGAAAACCCTGATTGGAGGTCCTAGACACGGTTTCCTGGGGCGTTGAGCGGTGATGTGGCCTTAGACCCGGGCGTCGACCGTCGCAAAGCTCGAATTGAACGGCCGGACCGCGGCTGTGCCGGGCAGAGCAAGGTCGGGGGCCTGGTCAGCGTTGCCCAGTGACCAGGTGTCCGCAGAGCCCGTGGTAAATATCCAGGCATTGCCCGGCCGATGCCTCCCAAGTGAGCCGGGCCACGTCCGACCAGGCCCCTTCGCGGAGCCGCTGGGCCAGGGCGGAATCGTGTAGAACCCTCAGAATTGCCGCTTTGAGGCCATCCACATCGCCGTAGTCCACTTTGAGAGCGTGCGTCAAGACTTCGGCGGCGCCCGATTGGCGGGTCAGGATCACCGGAACGCCCGACCCCGCCGCTTCCAGTGCTGCCAACCCGAACGGTTCCGATTGGCTGGGCATCACGAAAAGATCGGCTAGGCGAAACACCCGCTCGATGTCGCCGCTTCGCAGGAAACCAGTAAACAGCACCCGGTGGCCGATGCCCTTTCGGGCCGCCAGGGCGACGGCTGACTCGACGCCTTCGCCCGCCCCACCAACGATAAAGCGTACGCTTTGAGTCTCGGCCAGCACCTTTTCGGCGGCGGCCAGGAAAAACTCGGGGCCCTTTTGACCGGTCACCCGGCCCAGAAACAGAACCGTCTTTTCGCATTGCGGATCGATGGCCGGCTTGGGGGCGGAGGCTGAGGCGGGCAGTCGGCAGGCGTTGTACACGACGTGTACCCGGTCACCTGGAACGCCGTAGCGGCGAAGGACTTGATGGCGCG
>JBHHVM010000623.1:0-2023 GCA_046754265.1 Phycisphaerae bacterium | reverse complement strand
CATTGGCTCCTGTCGCGCAGGCCCACGACCAGCAGCCGCCCTGGTTGGACGAGGCTGCCCTGGACAATGGTCTTTATGTGGGGGTTCAACGCCCTCGGGTCATCCGAGCGCCAGGCCCGGTCAACATCAAAGTCACGTTGCGCAACATCGCCGGCGCCCGCGATTTGACGGTCGAGTCCGTACGGTACGTTTTTCCCGGTAAGGTGCCTGCGGATATCCACCGTATTGCGCGAATCGCTCCCACACGGCGACAGACGTTTCTTCTGTACAAGGCAGCGGCCGCCGACATGAACGATCACGCTCGGCTGGGCGACGCTGAGGCCGTTCATCGACACACGCGACCATATCGAAACCTGTTGCAGGAACTGGCTTCGGGAGCCTTGACGGACAGTCTTCGGGTACCCGCTGAAAAGATCCCGAGGGAAGCCGGATCGACCTTCGAGATGACGATTGAGGTTGAAGTAATCGAGGACGGCCTTCGTCGGGTCATCCGCCGACCGATCGAGATTCCCATTCAGTCTCCACTTCCGGACGGGCAGGCGGCGGCGCGAAACTGGTCGTACGATGTGCGCACGCACACGGTGGAGCTTCGAGATGGAGTTGCTCCGCCGTCACACAGGGCCGATTCGGTGGTGTGGTACGCTGGGGACCAGCATCTGCACACGACCTACTCGCTGGATGCCTTTGTGCTGGATGGGACTTTGGAGGATGTGACCGACTACGCGGCCACAGCCGAGTTGGTCGGCCTGGATTGGATCATCATCACGGATCATTCCAACGTTCACGTCAACTGGTCGGGTACTGATTACTACACACCGGCCCAGTTCGCAGACGGCACGGCTCAGGCGGTGGCCTACACGGCACAGAATCCGTTGTTCGCCCTCTACGGCCAGGAGATGGGCGCCGGCCAAACCGGGCTGCTCTCGCTCCCCTCTCACTACCTGGCTTATCCATTTGCCGGTGGCACCACCGGATATCTTGACAATCCTTCGTCGGGCCTGGTGTTCGGCTTGGCGAACTGCGAACCCGAGCAAGTCATCATCGACCGGGTCAACGCGGCTGGGGGGTTCGGCTTCATCGCCCACCCGTTTGATTCCGGATCCCTGGCGTTTGCGGAATGGAACTTCGGCAACGGTGCGACGGGCTGGAGCGGCTTGGAGATCTGGAGCGATACGGCCGGGCAGATCAAGACTACGGACGACCAAGCCCTGTCGAAGTGGCATGACCTGTTGAACACGATCCCGGCACCACAGATGGGTGTGCTGAGCAACCGCCCCGACTTCCCCAATGCGTTCCCCGTTGGACTGGGCAACAGCGACGCCCACCAGCCGGGACTCATCGGCGCGACCTTCACCTACGCATGGATGCCCACTAAATCACGTGGTGAGATCGTCAGTGCGTTGAGCGAGGGGCACTGCGTTGCGTCGAACGGCCCTCTGCTAAACGGCGAAGTGAACGGAGCACGAATCGGCGAGGTTGGGTTGCTGCTGGAGGGTGACAATGATTTGGACGTGGCCTTGGCGACCACGGCGGAATTCGGACCGGTAGGCGACTACCACTTTACCGTGTACATCAACGGCGTGATCCGCGCCACCGTCCCGGCCTCGGGAGATCCTGGGTTCTCGATGGCCATTCGGCTCCTGGGGATGGACCTCAGCGGCCCCGACAAGTTTGTCACGCTTCGCGCGGATTCGTTTGACGGTGTCTTTCATGCGATAACCAACCCCATCTGGCTACAATTCACGGGGATGGGTGATGGTGATGCGGACGGGCGGGTCACGCTAACGGACTACACCTCGTTTGCTGAGTGCATGACCGGGCCTGGTGCCGAGCGGCCCCCGTCTTGCGACCTCATGGACTTCAATCGCGATCGAGACGTGGATCTTGAAGACTTTTGGGGTTTCCAGTCGGCGTTTACGGGGCCGTAGTTGACATCGGCGTCGGCAGCGAACGTGGCCCTATTCGGCCAACAGTGGCGAACAGGTACGTCTGATCAAGATGCAGAGCCAGCAATCGCGTAGTT
>JBHHVM010000622.1:0-2029 GCA_046754265.1 Phycisphaerae bacterium | reverse complement strand
GCCAGGCGTTCCTGATCGTCCGGTGTATGAAGGGCCTGTTCGCTCGACTTCAACGCCAACCCTTGCGATGCCAGCGTCGCCAACCACTGCTCGACAATGTGCCAGCCACCGCGGGCTGGGGCGGGCGCGGGGGCGACGCAGAACACAGCCCCTGCACACGCCTGCCGCAAGCGCTCGGACACGGCTTCATCCAACCCACCCAACAGGTTGAGGACGCCATCATAACCGTCAAACCGCTCCATCAGGGTCTTGGGCAGCGCATCGTCGCCAAAAAGCCAGTGGAGGCCGAATTGCTCCGGTGAATATAACGTGTCGATCAGACCCCAATTGGCCGCCACGGGGCCCGCCTCCGACCGGGCGACCAGATCAAGGGTCACTCCGTCGAAGCGCCGGCGCACCGCAGCCGCAATCTGCAGCGCTAAGATGCAATCCCCCAGCGCCCCGGCGTGCAGCATCAGCACGCGGCGCACAACGATCCCATTCCGCGCGGTGGCAATACCGGTTGAGTTCCGATAGCGCTATGCATCGTCAAACACCGTGTCGATCCACCCACCGCCGATCACCTGGTCCCCGTCGTAAAAGACCGCGGCCTGACCCGGCGTAATGGCGGGTTGGGCACGATCGAACGTCACGTCGGCTTGCCCGTCACCTATCAGGGTCACGTCGGCGGAACTTGCTTGATGATGATATCGAATCTGCACGTCGGCCCCGAAGCGCTCGCCGTCCGGGTCGATCAGCAGGTTGATTCCCTTAACGACGAAACGCCGGCGTAGCAGGGCTTCTTGGGGACCCACGGTGACCGTATTGTCCAACACGTTGAGCCGAGTGACGTAAATAGGCTGACCCGCGGCAATCCCCAGCCCCCGCCGCTGCCCGATAGTAAAATTGGGCACGCCTTCGTGCCGGCCCAGCACCGCACCTTCTTCGTCGCGAACTTCGCCCGGCACAAACGCCTCCGGGCGCCGCTCCCGCACCAGTCGGGCATAGTTCCGATCAGGCACAAAGCAGATCTCCACCGAGTCGGGCTTGTCACACACCGGCAGGTTGAAGCGGGCTGCCTCTTGGCGCACCTGGTCCTTGGTCAGCCCGCCCACAGGCAACAGGATCCGTTCCAACACCTTGGGCCCGATGCCGAACAACACGTAGGACTGGTCCTTATCGGTATCGGCCGCACGGCAAAGGCGTGGCTGTGCGTCCCGCCGGTCGATACGGGCGTAATGCCCGGTGGCGATGTATTGGGCACCCACCGCATCGGCGTAGTCGATGATCTTGCCGAATTTCAGGTCGCTGTTGCAGACCACACAGGGGTTGGGTGTGCGCCCCGATTGATACTCGTCGACGAAATACTCGATAATGCGGTCGAAATCCCGCTCGAAGTTCAGCGCATAAAACCCGATGCCCAACATCCCAGCCACGAACCGGGCATCGCCGGCATCGACCGCGCTGCAACATCCTTGATGACTTCGACCCCCAGCCTCGACGGGCGACCCGACGGCTTCGGTGCCCGTGCGCATGAACAGCCCCAGGACTTCATAGCCCTGTTCGCACAACAGACAAGCAGCCACGCTTGAATCCACGCCGCCACTCATGGCCACGACCACTTTGGGTTTGCTCATGGAAACCGTTCCGGACGGCGCCTTGGTGGAATCCCCAGACACGGCAGTCTGGGGTCCCCCCTTTGGGGACCCGGGCCTCCGGACCTATCCCGCCCGACAAACCGCCGCCAAACCCTCTTATTATAACCCGTGCCAGCCGGTTATCACACCTCCATGCGTGCCCGGCGACGCTCCTCAATTGACTTGACCGGACCCCGAGCTTACGATCCACCGGGGAGCGGGTCAGCGCATCAGGAACGGTCATTCAGCTCAGCGCCGGCCGGTAAAAGCTGCCATTCACGGCATCGGATTCAGTCTCATACGGCAGCCGCCCGGACCGGCCTATCAGTGTCGAGAAACTTGTCGTGCCCACGCTACACGTATTGCGAGGCGCCGATAAAGGGCGCACCTTCGAGACACCCGACGAGCCGGCC
>JBHHVM010000621.1:0-2073 GCA_046754265.1 Phycisphaerae bacterium | reverse complement strand
ACTTGAATCGCTCGTTGGTGTCGCAGGCCGATCCAAACCCGGCGAATTGCCGCATGGTCCACAGCCGCCCCCGATACATCGTCCGGTGAACCCCGCGCGTATACGGAAAAGAGCCCGGCACCCCCAAGGCGACGGCTGGGTCCAGTCCTGCCAGGTCTTCCGGGCCCACGTACGCCTTCTCGTCCTCACCCCCGGCGCCGGCGTTGGCCTGACCCGGTTCAATCTGTGATTCACTGGACCGCATACGCACCGATTATGACTCCATCCAACGGGCGGCGCGCTTTTCAACAAACGCAGCCATACCCTCGGTCGATTCCTCTCCGGCGAAGCACTCGGCAAAACAGCCCGCCTCGTCACCGGTCAACAAGGCCCGCTTGGCCAGCCCGATCGCACGGGGTCCGCCCCGCTCAAACCATTTGATCCAACCGTCGACGGCCCGCTCCAGATCCGTCCCATCAGCCACCACTTCATCCACCAAACCTATTGTAGCAGCCTGCTCGGCCGAAAGGGGCGTGGCTGAGAAGATCAGGTGCCGGCCCCGCGCAGGCCCCAGCAATTGCAGCGCCCGCTTGGTCCCGCCCCACCCCGGGATCAGACCCAACGAGGTCTCCGGCAACCCGATCTTGACCTTGGCTGCCGCAATCCGAAAATCGCAGGCCAGGGCGATTTCACATCCACCCCCCATGGCAGCCCCATTCAGGGCCGCCACGGTGATGCAGGGCAAGCCCGCCAGGGCATCCATCACTTCGTTTCCCCGGGCAGAAAACTTCCGGGCCGTCTCGCGGTCGAAGCCGCGCATCTCCTTAATGTCGGCCCCGGCGATAAACGCCTTGCCCTCGGCCCGAAGCACCGCCGCCCGCACTTGCCCGGCCCGGCGCACGCCCTCCACCGCCTCGGCCAGTTTCTCCATGGCAGCCGACGACATCACATTGACCCCGTTCTCCGATGAGAACACGATCGTCGCCCGGCATCGGTCAACCGTCAGCTTCACTTCAGTGGTCGCGCTCATGTTCCGAAAGTTCCCACCCTCCGTGCCGATCTATCCGCTGTAATCGTAAAACCCCCGCCCGCTCTTTTTTCCCAATCGCCCAGCCGCCACCATCTTGCGCAGCAGCGGATTCGGGCGATAGCGATCCTCGCCCAAATCGCGGTGCAACACTTCCATAATATCCAGGCACACGTCCAGCCCCACCAGGTCCGCCGTCCGCAACGGCCCCATCTTGTGGGCACAGCCCAACTCCATGATCCCGTCAATACTCTCCGCGTCAGCCACGTCCTCCTGAACGCAGGCGATGGCTTCGTTGATCAGCGGCATCAACACCCGGTTGGATACAAACCCCGGACTGTCGTTGGCCCGCAACGGCGTCTTGCCCACCGCCCGGGCCAGGGCCAGGGTTTGATCCAACGTGGCTGGGTCGGTTTCCAACCCGACGATGACCTCGACCAGCTTCATCAACGGCACGGGGTTGAAAAAGTGCATCCCGATGAACCGCCCAGGCCTGCCCGTCGCCGCCGCCAGACGCGTGATGCTGATGCTCGACGTGTTCGACGCCAGGATGCCCGCATCGCCCATCCGTTCGTCGCAGGCTTTGACAATCTCCAGCTTAACCTCCAGCCGTTCGGTCGCAGCCTCGATCAGCAGTTGCGGCCCGGGCAACTCCGACAGACCGGCCAACGGGTGAATCCGCCCCTTGACCGCTTCTGCGTCGGCCTGCTCCAGCCGGCCCTTGGCCACCGCCCGGTCCACCATCTTGCCCACAAAGCCAATCCCCGCATCCAACGCAGCCGGATCGGCGTCATGAACGTGGACCTCAAAACCCGACTGGGCAAAGACCTGCACGATCCCCCGCCCCATGGCACCAGCCCCGATCACCACCACAGGTTGTTTCTTATCCACTGACATCTCGCTCATCGACTCGACTCCCCATACAGGCGCTCGAACCCATCCCAGATACAAGCGAGCCGCGAACTTCAGTTCGCGCGGACCGCCTCATTCGAGGTTGCGGGATGGACCCTACGCCGACAGCACGTTGCGACCGATGACCATCCGCTGAATCTCCGACGTGCCTTCAT
>JBHHVM010000620.1:0-2094 GCA_046754265.1 Phycisphaerae bacterium | reverse complement strand
GAGCCAGCACGAATGGGCTGATCGTGCCCGAGCCGATGCGGATGTTACCGCGAAGTCCGGGCGTGCCCGCCGCGTCCCAGGCCCCGCCGCCGTCGGTGACCAGCGTGAAGTGAACGTCAGCCACCGAGGACCAGGTTCCCGACGCGGTGGTGACAGCCGCGGCGCTTCCGGCGGGCATGCCGCCGGGCCAGGTGTTGGGGCCCTCGGGGGGCGGACCCGGTTCCAAAGCGACACCGGTTGGCATAAAGCTGTAGGTGACGCAGGTTCCCAGGCGAGTCGAGTCCGGGTCGTTCTTGGGCCAGCGCCGGCCTTCAGGCGCCCTGGACTGAGGTCCGTGCTTGCCGAAGCACTCGTAAGGTGTCCATCCCTTATCGAGGACTTGCTTCAAGGTCCATTGTTCGGCCGGTCGGTTGGCTTCTTCGGTGGTTAAGACGGCGCCGACGCCGGGAATACGGCTTTGGGCTACCGTGGGGTTGTTGAATCCCACGAAAGCCCCCAGCGGCAGGGCGATGACGATTGCGCGGGCGAAGGACATGGGCATTTCTCCTATGGCATAGACCCGTTCAGCACCCCGACCCTCCATTCGGTGGCAGGTATGGGCGGAACATGAATTGTAAAACGGGGCTCTGACCGAGGGGCTGCCCGAATGCCATCCAGCCGACCCCGTTCACGAGCAGCTTAGCAGGATGGGATTGTTTTTTCAATGAACCAAATCGCGGACAAGTGCGTTGAGGCCATCTGCAACGACTCAATTGCCTCACGTCCACGCAACTGCATGGTGCGAGGTGAAAATAAGCATGAACTACTACTTTACGGGATTCCCATTGAAACGCTTGCCACGCAATCATTTCCCCATTGGGGTAACAGTAACAGTTCACTCGCAGACTCAACGTCTAGCGGAACGAGCGGGGCGGCGGCGAGCGTTAATTGTGCCTGTCGCGGGGCGCACGGACGGCCGGTCCGTCCAGCGATGCCACGCCGCGATTCCCTGGCGGCCTTAGTCGATGCGAAAGACGATGCCGGGGATGTATTGTGTAGGGTTGACACCCGCCTCGACGTTCAGGCTGTATTCGATACCTTTGGCCAGTGCCGGTGACGAAGCGGGATAGTCGGGCAGAACCGAGACGCCGGGGGCAGACGTATCGCCATAGGTGATGGGCGGCGTCAGAACCGGCCAATCCACCGGGTCCACGCCTTCCCTCCGCGTGGTGATGCCATAGAGGCGCCGCCTGCCGGTATTGGGGTCGTTCTCGCGAAGCGTAATCTTCGCGACGTTGGGGACCGACCAACTGATGGTCGGGAAGGAAGCATCGCCACTGACGGTGACTTGTGCGCCGGCGCCGCCGGCGCCGAAGTCACCCTTGCTGTTTTGATGGAGCAAGATGGTAAACGTCACTGAGTCGGGCGGCGGCGTTGGGTCATCACCGCCGGGAGGAGGCGTACCGTTTTGATCGGGCGGCGTGGACTCGGGGAAGCGTTCGATGAGGATCTGGCGGGCGATGTCGATGGCCACAGCCCATAGGTTGAACTTCAAGGCCTGCGAGTTCGCCTGGGCCATTATGATCCGGATGCAGGTGCCAGGAGTTGATACACCGGCCGTTCCTTCGGGCGACTGCTGGTCCGTACATTCCCGCGTCTGGGCATCACGCAACCTGGGCTCAACAACGAAGCGCACCGTACAAAGGGTCACGGCTACATCCTGAAACTCGGCGTCAGCGGTTAGGGCGCCGATCAGATCGGGTTCTGGGCTCCTGGGTTCGAAATTGAAGGCCGATCTAGCGGCCTGGGTAGTAACCTGAGTCGCACAAACGATAATATCAGCCAGTGGCACCCCGGCCAGGCGAGGTGACGACTTGGCTAACATTCCGAAGTCGCCGGGGTCGGTGGGAGTCAGGCTGGAACCCGACAAGAGCGTGGTGTTGCTTTGGGTCAATGAGTAGTCAAACGTTTCGTTAGCGTTTTGGGTAAGAGCGATTTCGGCCCTGGATTGCAGGACGACCCGGGCGGGTTGACCGGCCTGGTCGAAGGCGGCCCCGGCCAGGCCTGTGCCGGTGTCCATGGTCATGTCGGTGATGACGGGGTCTTGGTCCGTAC
>JBHHVM010000619.1:0-2100 GCA_046754265.1 Phycisphaerae bacterium | reverse complement strand
GCTCATACTCACCCGGGGGGACGGATCGAATCTCAAATTCCCCGATTTCGTTCGTCTTTGAATGGTAAGGGTGAGCGAAGACCCCCAAAAATGCCTGCATGAAGTCATGAATCGCGCACTGTACGGAAAAAATTCCGGATTCCCTAATTTTTTTGGAAATCGGCCGTACTTCCGGCACTAGTCCTCAAATAAGCGTGTTTGGTTTTCTTGACCATTTTTGACGTGTGTCGCGCCATTGGGACTGGATCGATGCCCCGAGCGACTGTCGGCGAGCCATGTGTGCCCGACCCAGACCGAGCCATCGTGCGAATCTGCGCGGTTTTTCCTCTTCATGGCACACTCCTCCCTGATCGTACCTTCGGCGACCTGCCCATCATCCATCTGGCCTCGGGTGCGCTAGCCAAAGCCGGTTCGTTCGATGGTGTGCCAGGCACTGAAGAGCCGATCCAGCGTCGGCTGATAGCCCAGGATCCGTATGACCAGGCTTCTGGCCCGTCGCACCACGCGACACGGGATCAGGATGAGGCTGTGCAGGAACCGCCGAAACTCCATACGAATGTACACGTCGCGATCCCGTTTCAGGTGCAGCATCATGGCAAACCACGATTTGAGGTTCCAGGCCAGGGTGGCCATCACCATGTAGGCCCAGTTGCTGACCAGATCGTAGACCGGCAGACGCATCGCGTTGACTCCGTTCTTGAGTTGCTCGATGACGTTTTCCTGATCACACCGCTCGTTGGCGCACGCCACGATGGCGGCGGCACTCAGGTCGGTGCGCGTGGTGATGTAGAAGAAGTACCGAATCTCATCGAACAGGACATGCTCGCCCTTCAGCTTGCTGATGTTCTTGCGCAGGGCCACCACCCGATACGGCCGAGTGCATTTGCCAGGCTGATACTCAAACTCCGCCACATCCTCGAAATTGAGGTGCAGATTGAGGTATTCACGTTCTTTGACAATGCGCTCTTTCTCGTTTTGCTGGAATCGTTCGCGCGTGGCTCCGGTCAGGGTGTCGTATTGGGGCTTGCGCTCCCATCGACTCCAGCTCCCCTCGCTCAAGGCCTCCGCGTGTGTGCGCAACGTCGGCGTGCTGTCCATGCCGAAGATGAAGTCCGCCTTTTCCGCCCACCGGTCGAACTGCTTCGTCAGGGAAAAGTCCGTATCCCCCCGCATACAAATGCGTGGGGCATAGGGGGCCAGATGCACCAGGGCGCGGTCGATCCAGTCGGCGGCCCCTTGATGGCTAGGCGCATTGCCCGAGCGATTGACGACATACAAGACTTCTTTGGTGTTGGCGATGGAGAGAATCAGCGGCGCATAGCCCCAAATGCCCTTGTAGGAGATGTCCATCCCGGCTTTGCACTCCCCATCGGTTGGGGCAATGGTGCCGTCGATATCCAGGTAGGTGATCGGCCCCAACCGTTCGGCGCCCCGCCCGGTCCAGAGCTTGGGCCGGATTGCATTAATCGATTCCATCAGCGTCACGACATCGGCCTCCGTAAAGCGTCGAGTGAAGTCGCCTGCCGTGGTCGGATCCGGGATCAAGTCCGCGTCCAAGGCATTCATGTACGCCACGTCATGGCGGAGCCGCTCAATATCCTCCAGCCGGGTCCCGCCACACAGAACATTGTAGGCGATATTCAACACATGATCGGACTCATGATAGGGCAAATGCACCTTCAACAGATCTAAGTCCGCATCGATCTGCGCACGCAACCCCAGCTTCGTCACCAGCCGATGCACGGGCGCGATGCCCCCACAACTCATCGCCTCGGTGTTTCCTCCCACCTCATAGTGTAGTTTGCCCGATCCAAACATCGGTTGGGCCTGGGCGGTCCAGTGCCCCGCCTTCGCGTGCCGTGCGGAGACCTTCGCCCTGCGTTTTTTGATGTGCCGACGGCTCTGCTTTGTGCTAATCTTCTTCACCGGAAAGGCCTCCTTTGTTGAGCCTATGATTTGTTCTCTCAAACGCATCATAGCTCATTCTGGCAGGCTTTTCCGGCCTTTTCGTGTTGATTACGAAATTAAATCACGCTTGTTCGAGGTCTAGTGCAGGTTCAGCGTGCCTGGTTCAAGTGGCTTCGGCGTCGTAGCCAACGG
>JBHHVM010000618.1:0-2102 GCA_046754265.1 Phycisphaerae bacterium | reverse complement strand
CGAAACCTGTCGCCGGCGAACGATGACCCGGTCCACCACCAGCTCGACCCGGTGCCGGCGGCGCGAACTCAAGGCTGGCACCGCGTCCAACTCGTGTACCTGCCCGTCGATCCGCACCCGGCCATAGCCGTTGGCTTTTTCCCGCGCCAAGAGCTGCCCATAGCTCTCCCCCACCGCCCGCTCGGCCGGGGCCAGCAACAGGGCCCGCGTTCCTTCGCCCAGGGCCAGGACCCGCTCGACAATATCCTCGGCGCTTTGCGTGGCGATGGGCACGTCACATTTTGGGCAATACGCCCGCCCCAATCGGGCCATCAACACGCGCAAATAGTCGTAGATCTCCGTGACCGTCCCCACCGTGGACCGCGGTGACTTGCTGGCCGCCTTTTGTTCGATGGCAATGGCCGGCGAAAGGCCGTAAACGTGGTCCACCTGGGGTTTTTGCACTTGGCCCAGGAACTGACGGGCATAGGCACTGAGCGATTCCACATATCGCCGCTGGCCCTCGGCATAGACCGTGTCCAGCGCGAAGCTGCTCTTCCCGCTGCCCGATAGGCCGCAACACAACGTCGTTTTGCCCCTCGGCACGGTCACGTCGATGTTCTGCAAGTTGTGTTGCCGGGCGCCCAGCACCGTGATCGCCTTGGTGCCATTGGCACTGTGCGTTGACCGTCCTTTGCCCGCCACCCCGCGCTTGCGCTGGGGGATCTTATTCTGCCTGTTATCGCCCAACACCTCTCGCAGCGCTTGACCGGTGTAACTGCGCTTGGACTTGGCCACCTTCTCCGGCGTGCCCTCGGCCACGATGCGCCCACCGCCAGCCCCGCCCTCAGGCCCCAGGTCGATGACCCAATCGGCCGTCTTGACCACGTCCAGGTTGTGCTCGATGACCAGCACCGTGTTGCCCGCCTCCACGAACCCGTGCAGCACCGCCAACAGCTTCTTGATGTCGTCGAAGTGCAGCCCGGTGGTGGGCTCATCCAGCAGATACAGCGTTCGCCCGGTCGAGCGCTTGACCAACTCCCGGGCCAACTTGATCCGCTGGGCCTCTCCGCCCGACAGCGTCGTCGACGACTGACCCAGCTTGACATAATCCAATCCCACGTCGTGCAACGTCCCCAGCATGTGGGCGATTCGGGGCACGTTCGCGAAGTGATCGGCTGCCTCCTGGACGTCCATCTCCAACACGTCGGCGATGGACTTGCCCTTGTAGCGGATTTGCAGCGTTTCGCGGCTGAACCGCTTCGAGCCGCACACCGGGCAGTCCACCCAGATGTCAGCCAGAAAATCCATCTCCATCCGGTTGGCCCCGTTGCCTTCGCAGGCTTCGCACCGCCCGCCGCCTTTGGGGCCGGTGGGGACGTTGAAGCTGAACCGCCCCGGCTTGTACCCCCGCACTTTCGAGTCCGGCAGCTTGGCGTACAGCCCGCGAATCTCATCGAACACTTTGATGTAGGTACCCGGGTTGGACCGCGGCGTCCGCCCGATGGGCGACTGATCGATGTCGATGACCTTATCCAAGTGCTCCAACCCGTCGATACGCTCGTGCTGCCCGGGCGAAACCTTCTCCGCCCCGTTCAAGTCCCGGGCCAACACCTCCCGAATGATATCATTGACCAGCGAAGACTTGCCCGAACCACTGACCCCAGTTACACAAACAAACCGCCCCAGCGGCACAGCCACGTCGATCCCCCGCAAATTATTCTGCGCAGCCCCCACCACGGTCAGCCAGCCAACCTGACCGTTCACCGGTGTGGGACCGGTTTTCAACCGGTGAAGTCCAGTTGCTGTACCCTTGCCCCTCATCGCCGACATCCGTTAAATCCCAGCCTGGTCCCGCAACCGAACCAGGTCTTGCTCCACGCCCAACTGGCCCGCCTTCTCAAACAGATATTTCCAATCCATGCGGGCACCTTTGACTTTGGCCACCCCGAGCGCATTGTCCCACTGCTTTGGCGACTGCGTGTCCTTTCGCCATAGCAACTTCATGAGGATCACGTCCTCAGCGGTGACAAACCAATACGCCATGGACGCCGTGCCGAGCGGCAACCGAACGCGCCGCTTCAGCGCTTGATGCAAAAACCCTTTGTTGGCCACGAAGGAAA
>JBHHVM010000617.1:0-2103 GCA_046754265.1 Phycisphaerae bacterium | reverse complement strand
GGTTCGGGGTGGACCCCACCACCGGCGACCCGAGTCAAACGGCCACCGCCGTCGAGTACCTCTACTTCTACCTCAAAGACGCCCTGGGCTGCATACGTACCCAGGTCGATGAGTTGGCCCCAATGACTGCGCGCCGTTTCCATATACCGTGCGTTCAAGGCGATGTACTTGCAGGTTTGGGTAGGTCTCTCGTATCGGTGTCCAAAACTGACACCGAGAATGCGAATATTCTTCAGCGGTTTTTTGCATTAAGCCGATCCGTTTTGTAATACCCGGCTAGATGCGGATAAGGAGGTTCATTATGCAGCGGCAAATCCTAGGAGTGAGCTGCAAGTCCAAGGTACTTTGTGGTCCGGCTCTGAGAGGTTGGGTCACGATGATCGTGAGCCTGGGGGCGATCGTGGCTGCCGCCCCTATGACCTGGGCTGGGGACGTCATCGACATTGCGGCGGACGTGCAAGGCGGGGCTATTGTGGGCGAGTTCGAGGCTGGGGCCATCGTGCCTATTCAGTTTTTCGTGACCAGCAGCAGTTCAGCCCCGCTTTATGGTGTGGATATCGATGTGGTGGCCATCACCGACGACATCCGCATCGCGTCGGTAACGCGAGCACCGGTGTTTTCCGAAGAGGCCGGTCCGAGCCGATCGACTGATGGCGCCAGGCGCCACCGGTCCGCGCGGACGCAGTCCCGGACGGGCTTTGACCACAGCCTGGGGATCGATGGTCGGCCTTTGCACTTTGCCACGGTGGAAGTGGAGGTGCTTTCGCCCTGGTTTTTCGAGTCCGGCCTGATGGTGCGGGGCATGGGAGCGCTGTTGGGGCGAGCGCCCACGGCCACGCACGTCCTGGGCGATGAAGGCCGAGGCGGTCGCGGGCAGGGGTTTATCCGCATCGCCAACACGCGGTCCGCTGGTACCGAGCCTTCCGCGACCATGCAGTTGGTCTGGGACACATTCGTCGGCCAACTTGCGTTCGAGCTTCGCCCGGTTGGCGTGCGTCAGCCAGCCATCGACTTGACGGCACGAACGGCGTATGAGGTCCACTATTGGGCGGACACAGCAAACGTCACCGGCTATGCCCTCTACGCTCTTACCGACTCGGCCGATCAAAGCCTGTCAGCTGCATCGCCGCCGGAGAGCGGGGATTGGTCCGAGGGGCAGTTGTTCGTCTTCGCCGAGGCTGCCTATGCCACTGAGTTTACCGAAATGGACCTGAGCAGGTCGGCCGGTCATTCCCGCTACGATGTGATCGGTGATGACCTGTGGCCCTGCCAGGTGGTCTGTGCAGCTCCCAGCGGACATCTGTGCAACGTCACCACCGACGGTCCCGGCACGATGGTCCTGCAATTGATCATGTACCAGGATGACATGGACGCTCAGCAAACCGTGGAGATGCAAGCCGAGGCGGTTTTTGACGTTTACGCCCAGACAAGATGAAGCCTCCACAATGTTGCCATGGGCAACTCGCCGCAGGCGCGATCCGTTGTGAAGCCGGTGATGTGTGAGAACTCCCATCCCACCCGCTTGTCGAGAGTAGCTGCGCATCGGGCCTCGCGGTAGAAGATGTGAGTGTGGGGCGCGGGGGCGGTTTCGGTGAGCATCACGTCGATCGCACCCAGCAGATCCTCGGTAGTGGCTTCGTAGAGCTTGTCCAAGTCGATGGGGTTCATTGTTCGGACCTCCTGAGTGAAGAGACACACGGGACTGCTTCTTCGTCCATGCCTCACCTCCTTGCTTGGGCCAGAGCTCACTCGTTTCGCATTCGGCACCGCCGTCAACGGCATAGGTGTCGGTCTCCCATTCGATGGCCCCAGCGAGAGCCCTGCGGAGGGGATGGAGGGAAGGGGCCTGGCCAAAGGGAATCCGCTGTAGCGACACAGGTTCCGGACACAGTGCCGGGGAACGGAGACGAACATGGACAACCCTAAACGGGCACGCAGCGGGAAACCGAGCCGCGTGGCAAACACCGGTCCCGCCAAGGCCGAACGACCGCTCCACTCGTAGATCGGTGTGCCGTTCGATCAGTTGCGCGACCAGTTCGGCGAGGATCTCCTGTTCGGTGAAGTTCTTCGATCCGATCCGGACGGTGTCCGCCGCCTGAGTAG
>JBHHVM010000616.1:0-2108 GCA_046754265.1 Phycisphaerae bacterium | reverse complement strand
GCTTCAAAGATGCGGTGGTGCATTGCGACTCGAGTGGGGTCCAGCAGCAGGCACGTCTCAGCCAGCTCTACCATCTCGGCCCATTCGCCGGTTCGACGAAGAACCTCCACTTGTTCAGCCAGCAGGTCGGCTTCTAGTTGTTGAGCGTTGTTCGCCGTGTCTGCGGGGGCGTTGCTGCCGATGGCTTTGGCCGCGAATTGGCGCGCGGTGGATTGAATGAACGCTTCGGCCTGCTTGGGTTCAAGAGCCTTCCGGCTCTTCGAGGCCATTTCCACGGCGCCGTGGAAAAGGGCCAGGTGCAAATCAACCGTGCGCGCCTCGGCTGTGCCGTGGTTTTGGAAGCGCCCTTGGATATAGAAGGGTTGGGGTCGGGACAACGCGGGCTCGCCTGTGGATAGTTTCAGCTCTTGGGCGATTTGCCGAGCATGCTCGAACTCCACCACCACTATGCCCGGCACGGCACTCAGCGTCGACTGGGCAAGCCGGGCGTAGGCCTTTTTGAGATGGCTAAAATCATAGATAAAATCGCCGCTCTGAAACGGCGGAACGGCGAACACGTATTCGAACCCCCTGAGAATGCTTCGGGCTGACTGCTCGATCTGGCGAGCGATCAATTCGCTGATGCGCTCAACTCGGTCGTCCAGGGGAAACGAAATGTCGGCCAATCGCAAACCACTGGCCGTGTGGATAACCTGCACTTGCAAGATAGCCCCGTCGGTTGTGGGGCGGGCTTCGAGCATTACCAGAAGTTCCGCCCGGAGAATGCGACCCCACGATCGCCGCGATTCACGCGTGCTGCCCGTCATGGCTAAGTCCAGCCGCTGCTCGGCCAGCACTTTCTGTATGTCCGATCGATTCAGCATGGTAAGAACGGCGCTATCAGCCAACCTGGTATCCACCAGCGTCAGCAGCGGAGACTCTGGAAGGGACAGCCTGTCGGCGGCCACGACGGCGCAGGTGACCTTTTTTGGGGCATGGGGTGGACCATCAGCCACTGCGGCGGAGGTCATGCAGGCTTGCAGCAGCGTAACCGCAAGAAGGAAGCCATGTTTGCCAACATCGTCAAACATACAAGCCACGTCCTCCATTGGCTCGGGAGGGGCCAAGCTTTCCGGGAAGTGTTGTCTTCCAGGATGCGGTCAGAGGAACCTCGCAGAACGGTCGGCCTCGAGGCCCGCTTATCACAGAATCCTATCCCCCTTCTGTCTGAGAGCAAAAACGAAAGTTGAATTAAATCCCGACCCTGCTCCAAGGCCATGTGATCGTCCCTTGGTAGGATGCCGCTGCCCCCGAGAGTTAGCGGGTTGCGGGATCTTTGGCTGGGGTTTCGGGGCTGTATCCCCACTTGGTTAGCAGGTTGGTCAGCAGTTCCATGGGCAGGCCTACGACGTTGGTGAAGCTGCCCTCGATGCGTTCGACGAAGGCGTCGGCTCTACCTTGAATGCCGTAGCCCCCGGCTTTGCCCATCCAGTCGCCGCTATCCAGGTATCGTTCGATGGTCTGGTCCGAGACGGTGCGCATGACCACCAGCGTTGTGGCGTGAACGATCTGCCGCTTGCCGGTGCCGGCTTCCAGCAGCGTGACTCCAGTAATCACCTGTTGCCTGGACCCCAAGAGGGCTTTCAACATGTCGCCGGCTTGATTGCGATCGACCGGCTTGCCGTAGACTTCGCCTTGACAGGCCACCACCGTGTCGGCTGCGAGGATCAATCCCTCTTCCACCTGCGGCAACACGCTACGGGCCTTGAAGTAACTCAATGCCTCCGCCTGATGAGTCGGTGGAATGCCGGCGCCCATGCGGTCCGGCTCGTGAATCGGCGGGGCCAGCACGCGAAACGCGTAGCCGGCTTCACTCAGCAGGCGCCGCCGACGCGGGCTGGTTGATGCCAGGATCAGCGGTGGTTGGTGGTTGGCTTGCCCGTTCATCATGCCGCGCTTTCATGTCCCAAAGATGCCAGTCGCCCGGAGCATACCCCAGTGCCCAGCCCGGCCCCACCTCTATGATAACCCCAACTCGGGTGGGACCCTTGCTGCGGGCAACAAAATATCGAGCTTGCAACTTCCGTGCCTGAGCCTGGCCGCGCACCCAGAAAAAGCCCTCCATGCCC
>JBHHVM010000615.1:0-2110 GCA_046754265.1 Phycisphaerae bacterium | reverse complement strand
CGAGCAGCAGCCCATACTCGATCAAGAGACAATGACACGTCAGGCAAACCTTCGGCAGTATGTGGTCAGCGGCAGCACCGGTTTGGTGGGCAAGCGCCTGTGTGCGGCACTCTCCGCAAGCGGCTGTCGCGTCGATCGACTGGTCCGCAGCCCCCCGACCGGGCAGGTCGGAGAGATCGTCTGGGATCCGCTGGCCGGAAGCATCGACGCCGCTTCACTCGAGGGGTGCGACGCCGTGATCCACTTGGCTGGGGAGAGTATTGCCGCCGGCCGTTGGACCCGGGCCAAGAAAGAGCGCATCTTGGCCAGTCGAGTCGATGGAACGCGTCTGCTATGCCAAACGCTGGCGTCGCTTAAATACAAGCCGTCGGTCCTAGTCTCCGCCTCAGCCATCGGTTATTACGGCAACCATTCAGGCGAAGCATTGACCGAAGACGGTCCGCTCGGCCAAGGGTTCCTGGCCGAAGTGTGCCGGGCGTGGGAGCGGGCCACCGAGCCTGCTGAGGCGGCCGGCATTCGCGTGGTCCACCTGCGCACCGGGATGGTGCTGGCCGCCGAAGGTGGGGCCCTGGCCAAGATGCTGCTCCCCTTCAAGTTGGGCGCCGGGGGCGTGGTGGGCAGCGGCCGGCAGATCATGAGCTGGATCGGGCTGACGGATCTTGTCGCAGCCATCAAGCATGTCGTCCAGCACGAAAGCATCCGTGGCCCCGTCAACGCCGTGGCCCCCAACCCGGTCACCAACCGTCAGTTCACCAAGACCCTGGGCAGTGTGTTGCGGCGACCCACGATATTTCCATTGCCGGGTTTGGTGGTGCGATTGCTCTTCGGCGAAATGGGCCAATCGCTGCTGCTGGAAGGATGCCCGGTTTCCCCTCGCAAACTGCTGGACACCGGGTTTAGGTTCGAGTACCCGGGCCTGGAAAGCGCCCTGCGGGCCGAGTTGGGCCGTTGATCATCGCATCAAGCCAGGATGGTTCGCGTCGCCAGTTCGATCCATTCGGACACGTCCAAGTCTTCCGGGCGGCGCGACAGGTCCAACAACTGGTGGGCTGTGGCGTACTCGGGATCGTTCAGGACTTGTCGCAGGGCGGATTTGAGTTTCTTGCGACGGCGACAGAATGTGTCGCGGACCAGGGCGGCGAATCGGGCCAGCCGGGTGCGGTCCGTGGGATTGGCGGGATCCACGAGCGGGTTGGGTTTGCAGTCCAATCTTAGCAGGGTCGATTCAACTTTGGGGCGGGGCCAAAACACGCTGGGCGGCAACTGGGCGATGGGCTGGATGTCGGTGGCGGTCTGGAGCAGGATGCTCAGCGGGCCGTAGGCCTTGGTTTTGGGCGAAGCGTCGATCCGCTCGGCCAGGTCGCGCTGAACGGTGAAGCAAAAACGGGTGACGCACGGGGCCTGGAGTAGCAGGTTGACCAGTAGCGGCGTGGCGATGTTGTAGGGCAGATTGGCCACCAGGGCGATTCGGCCGGTGACGCCGGTTGACATTCGGTCGAGGCCTGCCAGCAGCGCCGGGGAGAGGCAATTCTTGTGCCGCAGTGCGTCACCCACGATGAGATCGACATTGTCGCGCCCGGCGAAGCGCTCGGTCAGGTGGTTGGCCAGGTTGGCGTCGATTTCAACGGCCAGGACTCGGCTGACCCGCTCGACGAGCAGGTCGGTGAGGCCTCCGGTGCCGGGGCCGACTTCCAGGACGCCGTCGGTTGGCCCCAACTCCGCAGCTTCGGGCAGGCGACGCATCAAGTTACCGTCGATGAGGAAGTTTTGCCCGAAACGCCGGCGCGGTCTGGTTTGCAGGCCGGCCAGGGTGGCCCGGATCTCGCTGAGGGTCTGGACGTGCGGCGGCATGAGGGCGATTGTAGAGTGAGGAGAATCCAAAGTCGAAAATCGAAAGTCGAGAATCGAAACATTGAAGAGTCCAAACATCAACAAAAGAGGCGAAAGGCGACCCTCGAATAGCTTGCCGGTGGGGTCTTTATTTGGTTGTCGGTGGGGCGCGGACGCAGGGGTCCGGCGATGGGCCGCGGGTCGGTGTGGGTTGGCTGCTGCTTGGTGCGTGTTGGCCGGTGGACGCTGGAGGGTCCAAGTGAATCGGGGCTGGCCATGT
>JBHHVM010000614.1:0-2114 GCA_046754265.1 Phycisphaerae bacterium | reverse complement strand
TTCTGCTGAGGAGGCCCTTTTCAAGGCTGGTCCGATCTACCGATAAAGTGGATTGGTTTCGTGGTTGTTCTCGGGGCGATCGTTTTCCGAGAACCCATGTCAATCTGCTGAAGAGAGGGTCATGCCATGCGACCAGGTCGATGGATGCTCCTGGGTTTGATGGTGTCAGGCTTGGGATGCGCGAGCACCACAACGACTCAAGACCGTTCAGATGCCAAGCCGGATGGCCCAATGGGCGACCAAACCAACAACCCGGCTGATCCGACGACGGACGAATCGGCATCGGATTCAGCCGTTGGAATGGTCTTGGCGCTTCCCTCGGGCAGCGTGGACGCCCCGATCGAGCTTCACCTGTTCTGGCCGGAGGCTGGGGGGGCGCGGTTTGGCGAGGGGGCGCCGGTGGTGGTCGTGGTTCCCGGGGGTCACCGCCCGAGCCTTGCTGCGGATGAGACCGATGATGACGTGATCCGAGCCGTCCAGCGGGGGTTCATCCACGTTTCCTTCTCGATGCCCGGCACACTCGACGAAGAGACGGGGCGTGGCACCGGCGGGGCGTACGACTACCGAGGGCCCACCTGCCAGCGGGCCTTGGCTGACACCATCCTATTCGCGCTGGGCCGACTGGCGGACACCGACGGCAAATCGATAACGGATCACGTGTCATTTGCCAAAGTCGACAACGTGGGCGTGGTGGGGTTGTCCAACGGCGGCAACCTGGTGCTGACCACACTGGCAGCCCACGGGAGCGAACTCGATTCGCTGGGTTGGCTGGTCACCTGGGAGAGCCCCATCGGGGATCAGTACGTCACGGTGGAGCTGGGGTCGGGAACAACGCTCAACCCGTACTACACACCGGGCACCTCCACGACGACGGCGGCGCCTTGGCCGGGGATGGGAGACGCCCTGGCGTTCGATGCCACGCAGACCGTGGAACTTGAGGACCCGGCCACGCGGCTGGCGACAACTGTGACCGGTGCGCTTTTTCTGGATCAAGACGGTGATGGGTCGCTCGACGCGGGAGAGTTTCCATTTTCGCCGGTCGGCGGCCCGGGGACCACGGTGGGAAGCCGGCACTTGCCGAAAGGGTATACCTCGGTGGAATTGGCTGAACTGGTCGCGGACAACGCCGAGCGGCTCTTTCCGGAAGGCATGCCGGTCTGGTTGGCCGATTTGGATGAAGTGAAATCTTATTGGGCTGACCGGGACGGTTCGCTGGCAATAGGAATCGTCACGAAGGCACTTCCCGAGTTGTCTCTGCTGGCTTTGGCCACTGAGCAGGACCACGTTCAATCCCAGCCGGATCATCCGCACGTGCGCTCGTTGGTGAACGGCTGGCTCGAGGCTGGCGGTGGTTGGGTTCGGCTGAACCCGGACGCGGGGTATCTGGCTGAATTGACCGGCGAGCCTGCTTCGCAGTTTCCAGACACGGTGCCCAACGTATCGATCCCCTATCCCGGCATCGAGGCTATGGTCATGCCGGAAACCGTCAATGAGGTCACGATCAATTCGACGATCATCGTGACGGCTGCCATGATGGAGATGGCGGATCGAGCCGAAGGCGTCTTCTTGTCCGAGTAGGCGAGCTCGACAGGATTCCCCGCTGTGACTGATGCTCGTTGCAGGGCCGATGTGCTACAAACTATGGGGCCCGGTTCGGTCCCAGGGCAACCGACGGCCCTAGCGTTTGATCCCCAACTGATTCAGGACGAGGGCGTAGGTGAAGGCGGTTGCGGGTGTGGGCATCCTCCGGCAGTGAGCAATAGCGGTCTGACTTTATTCGGTTGTCGGTGCGGGGCGGACGCGGGGGTCTCGCGTTGTGGCCGCGGGTCGGTGTGGGGTTGGCTGCGACTTGGTGCGTGTTGGCCGGTGGATGTTGATCGACGGGCCTGGGTCGCTGTGGGTGGCGGCATGATGCCGTTGGCACAACTTGCGCTCGTTTGGACGCGGGCATCGTCCTGGGCTGGACGAGGGCGCTGGCGGTGGCTGCGACGGCGGTGATCCGTTTGGAGCGGATGGTGGAACGCCGGTTGGTGCGAGAAGGGATTCTCGCACCAGCACGGAAGTTCCATCCGTTGGTCCGCACAGCGGACCCTACGTTGGATCATGCGGTCGCG
>JBHHVM010000613.1:0-2120 GCA_046754265.1 Phycisphaerae bacterium | reverse complement strand
GTACCTTGTTGCCGACTTCCACATCGGCTCGAGATGATACGAAAATTCCGTCGGAGGTGGCACTGTCGCGGTCACCCCATGGGTGCTGCATGTAGAAACCACGGAATGCGACCGCGGTGACTACGCCGAACGCCGACACCGTCTCGCCCACATATGGAGACAGGTGGCCCGTTCCCTGGATCTCCATGATCGTGAGATGGAGGGCTTCTGGTTCGGGTTCGGGATCGGGATCGGACCCTTCGGCGCTGACTGGCGCCGCCAGGAAGAGTGCAGCAAGCAGGGCGAACAGCACTGAAACCGCGAGAGGTCGGTAATGGTAATGGTGGGTTTTGGGGGACATTCGGGATGCCCTCCGCGGGGGCGGGGGCGCGGCGGCCCGGAGCGCAGAGCAAATTCTGAACACTGAGAGTGGGGGACTGGGATGATAGATGAGCTGAGACGAATCGCGGAAGCCCTGGAGCGGGGAAACGACATCGCGGCCAGGCAGGCAGACGCGGCGGCTGAGCTGGTGGGCATCATGCGGTCCCAGACCGCGGCCTATGGGCGGGCGGCAGCGAAGGCTTCCGAGGGCATGGACCCGGCGGCGATCATCGAGAAGACCCTGGGCGCCATGAAAAACATGGGGGGCCTCGGCTAGTGGCGCTTCAGAATGGTGGCTTCACTGACATTGCCACGCATGTCCGCGCGGCGGCTGACGCTGATCCGCTTATCGGATCGGGCCAAGGGTTTACTCTGTCCATCTCCGGTGGACACCCGAGTCTTGCGCGCAGCGTGTATCTGGCTTCGCGAGATCGAATGCTTGTGTTCGGACAGCTCTCCACTGCGCCTAGCACGAAACTGATCATGATGCTCGATCCGGACCTATTCGGCACCACTTCTTGGGCTGATAATGCGGTAGGCGGATCTTTCGATGGTGGCTTCATCGTCGGGCAGATCAATGACTCCGGGGCTCAGCGGTTGTACCAAGCAGCAGACGGGAACATTTCGACGCCATTTCAGGAAGTGGACCCGGACACGATGGCCATCATCGACTCCAACCCCTATCCAGGCCTGGGCGTGAATAGGGGGTCCGGAACAGTGTCTACGGCTGTAGGCTTCTACCAGATCGAAGCCTCCGTCCCCTATCGAGGAAACTACCTGGTGTTTGAGGGGATTACTGACGGAGGGTTTGACGACTTGGCTGGTGGGGCGGGCGCGTATCCTAAGGGCTTGGCCCTGGTGAGAGCCGCTGATGCTAACCTCCTAGCAAACGCAGACTCGGACAACGCCTTTATTTGGGTGGACCTGAACAACCCAGTGGTGAGTGGTCGCATGACCATCCCCGGCAAGGTTGGCGGCGTGGGGGCTTTTTCTGAGCCGTCCATCCAAGGGCACAGCTTCGACTGGGGGACAACCTATTTCGATCCCGATAGTGACTCGACATTCGCCAGGCCCAAGGGAGAGCTGGTGATGTTCTCCGTTGGCGAGGTGACGGACACGCCGGACGACTATTTCTACATGCGGCGGGTGGATTTCAACCCCTTCAATGTCGCTGGTGGTCAAGTGCGCACACATGGACGAATCATTTTCACGAGTCGATTCCCCGAACCGGACCCGCCGGCCGCTGGCTTCCAGTCTGGCTCAACCCCGTCTCGTTGGCCTATGTACCGGGGCCTGACCAAGCAGGTGCTACTTCTTTCTGGAAAAGTCCCAAGCGCGAGCGTACTGACGCCCGAGGTAAACTGGTGGCTCTTGCAGAAGCACTCACGGTCCGCAGTGGTTGCCAACATCACGGGCCCCATCCCGCAGTCGCCAGTATTCACGGCCGACACTATTGACATGGTCTCACGCGCCACCGGAGACATCGGGGAGAAGATTCAGGGGGTTTCTTGCGCGTTCTCTATCCGGCGGGCCAGCTCCAGGGGGGAAGTGTTGGCCGGAGCAAAGACTCCCACGTCTACTAGCACGGTGGCTAACTTCCCTATTGACGCGAATGCGGCCGGTGACCCGGAGGGGACCCTGGTGGTAAAGGCCATCACAGGCGGTACACCGACCACCTTGGTGGAGACCACGGACTACACGGTGGTCTTGGCCACGGGCGTAATCACGTGGGTAACAGATCAATCGGCAGCGGACAGCGT
>JBHHVM010000612.1:0-2129 GCA_046754265.1 Phycisphaerae bacterium | reverse complement strand
GGTCAAGACGGTCTCCCCGGCCGGGACGTTTTTGAGCAGCGCTCGACGAAATCCGCGGAATTGCTCCATCTCCTTGAAGCGGGCCTGGGCTGGGGCGAACGCTTTTTTGCGATAGTTGGTCCAGTCGCCGGAGGGCTTGTGGTGGGCGTATAGAACGGCCAACACCAGAATCACAACGCTGACCAGGCCTCGACTCCACCAGAAACGGCCGATGGGGTTGAGCCAGTAGACGGCTGCGGACGGGACCAGGACGATTACCGCCAGGCGCAGCACGAACTCGAAGCGCCCCAGAATCCAATCTCGGCCCAGGGCCCGGACGAGCGCGGTACAAAGCGGTGGAAAAAACAGGACCGCGACGGCGACCGCGGTGACGGCGATCATGCAGCCAGCCCGCCGGCGGTGGGGCGTGGTCATGGCCAGGGCTGCCCCCAGAATCAACAGGCCGAATCGCCAGAAGCCGTAGCCCGCGCCGAAGCCGCGCCGGGGGTTTCGCATGACCCAGCCGCTGTCCAGTTCGATGAACTGGCCTTTGTTGGCGTCGGGCGTGACGGGCGCTTTGGTTAGCGCATTAAAATCGGGTTGACCGGCTTGAGCGGTTCCTTCGGCCACTGCCGGTGGCGGCGTTTTTAGTTTGGAAATGACGGGGAATGGAAGACCGACCGAAATGGCCAGCAGACACGCGGCGGATATCCAACGGTCGGGACGTTTGCGGATGATCTTGTATAGGCAAGCCACACCGAGGATCGGCCCCAGCAGGAGCACGGCAAATAGCGCATAGAGTCCGTGCAACTGGCCCAAGACCAACGCGGCCACACCCAGCTTGACGCATGACCGCCAGCCAATGGGCCCTTGCAGAGCTTGTATGGCGAATCCAATGATGCAAGGGATGGCCCAATAAGGACAGAGCTTGTTGGGATAGAGCACGTAGTTAACCGGCCCGACGACGGCGATGACGAACACAGCCGACGCCCAGGCGGGCCAGGGTTTTTGGAAGATGCACCAGGCCAACCAGTAGCTGCCGGCCGCGACCAGGATTTTCGCCCAAGCCAGGCCGACGAACCAGACGGCGAAATGATCCTGGCCGGTGATCTGCACGCAGGCAGCGGCCAGGGCGTGCAGGATGTTGGTGTGATAGGTGGGGAAGAACCAGGCGGCCGAGACGTAGGGGTCCAGGTTGCTAAAACCGTGATCCACGATGAAGCGGATTCGGGCCAAGTGAACGCGGGCGTCACCGATCATGAAGGTCCCGACGCGGGCACCCATGACGACATCGACCAGGACCAGGAGCATTTCCAGGCACAGCCCAGCCAACAGCAGTCGTCCGAGATCGCCCCACCAGCGGCGGCGGATCATTTCATAAAGGGCCAGCAGTACAGCCAGGATGCAGGCCCCGGAAAATACCCAGAGCGGGGCGCCGACCACGTAGCAGAGAATGGAAACCGGAGACAGCCCCCCCAGCACGGCCAAGTAAGACAAGCCCAGCGTTCCGAGCAAGCCGCTCTTGAGGTCGTCGGGCGTGAAACGGCGCAGCAGCACATACCCGGGCAAGGCCAGCCCCAGCCAGAACAGCAACGTCACGTACATGCTCATCTCCGAAGCTGTTCTCGAATCAGGTCTGCTGCCTGACGGGTTCATGCCCGGCTGGGCGAAGACGATGGGCCAGGTAGCTTATCGTGCCTATCGTCATTCCCACGCCCCGCCAATAAGCCCGCAGAAAACTCATCCAAGCAAAGGCCAGGTACTTGGGGTGCTTGAGCCGTCTGATCAGCCGGGCACAAAGGGGTAGCTGTGCAGCGGCCAGCAGCCCGGTGCATCCGATGGGGACCCAGCGCCAAAGGGGCAGTAATACCAACGGCGCACTGGCCAGCGACAGCATGGCCAGGGGCGGTTGCAGGTGGTCCAAAGCGCTGCTGTAGGAGTCACCGGTGGAGTGGCCTTGGTGTGCCAGGTGCAGCCACACGCGCCAGTGGCCCTGTTGCCGCTGGGTTCGCAGGTAGCGCAGCCAACTGGTGGCGTGATAATGTTTGACTTTGGAGGAGAACTCGAATCCCAGGGCGTGGCCGGCTTCGGCGACGCGGAAAGACAACTCGGCGTCTTGGGCCTTGAGGTAACGCTCGTCGAATCCGCCG
>JBHHVM010000611.1:0-2135 GCA_046754265.1 Phycisphaerae bacterium | reverse complement strand
CATCCGTCTCGAAACATGGAGCGTCTCAATCCTCACCCCTCACGTCCAGCTCCCGCTCGACCAACGCCTCGAACTCCCGCCGAAACGCCTCATACGCCTCCCCCGTCGCAGGCCCCGTAAACCCGGTATACACCGAGATCACCTTCCCCGACGGGTCCAACACCAACGTTGTAGGATAAGACTTCAGCCGATCGATCATCGGTAACACTTGCGTCACTTTGGCTTTGTCGGACGTTCCGGCGATCAGCACCGGAAACGCGATCCCGTGCCGTTCGACGAATCGCCGCACCTGCCGGGCGTCACGCTCGAACTCCCCGCTCACCTCAAACGCCAGGCTCACAAAAACCACCCCCTGGGGTCCGTATCGGCGGTGCAAATCGGCCAGATAAGCCCCCGCGTCGTGGCAGTTCGGGCACCAGGTCCCCATAATCTCCAAGATCATCAGTTTGCAGCCGCTAGCCAGGTCCGCCAGCCGCCGTCGTGTGCCCGTCGCATCTGGAAAAACGAGGTTCGCCAGATCGGCCCGGCCCACGGCCAGCGTCTGCCCGAAGGCATCCCCCAACTTGGCCGACGGATCCAGATGCCCGGTCCAGCGCTCGTGCCAAGCGTCGCCCGACCAAAAATCACCGCGCAGCATCCCGTCGTGACCCAGCCTGGCATCAAACAAGAACGCATGGGCCCCGTCGAATACGCTTAGCCGCAACCGCGACCCCTCCAGACTCCCAGCCAAGTACCGATAGTCGCCCGTCGTGGTCATGATGGTGCCCACCACGCCCTGGCCCTTGACCGTCTCGAACACACCCACAGCCGGGTCGCTGCTTTGAGAAAACTGCACTGTCCACCGCCCGTCGATGTTGCCCACCGACACTGCACCGCCATTCGATTCAACGGGTAACCCCGGCGCGCCGGGGACAGCCAAACCCGCCAACGCATGAAACGCCATCCGCACCGACTTTTGCGTCCCGGGTCGTTTGACCCACTGGCCGTCCAGGCGCCGCCCATCCTGTCCCACCTCCGCCCGAATCGTCGAATCGTAGTGCATAATGTCCAACACGACCGCCCCGGGGGCCACCGTCACCCGCGGCACCTCGATACGCTCCGGTCCGTTGACCAACCAGGCCTGCCAACCCCGATCCCCCTGCTTCAACTCCAGCCCGAAGGGCAACTGCCCACCCGGCGAATCCAACCAGGCCCGCCACCGACCCTCAGCCGGTACACCACCATCGGCCCAGGCCGTGCTTACCGCACCAACGCCCAGCACCACAGCCATCAACGATCCAGCAAGACGCATCCCAATCCAACCCTCTTTCTCAATTCTCGATTCTCAATTCGTCGTATAATAACCACCCATGCCCCAGGCCGCGAACAAGCAGGAGACCCGCACCGAGCGCTGGCTAATCACCGGCGCCACGGGCCAACTCGGCAGCCATTTGCTTTACCAGCTATCCGTCGAAGACCTGGGCGACCGAGTCCTGGGCCTCTCACGATCACCAGCCCGGTGCCCCAAAACCCCAACCGCTCAAATCGACCTGGAAGACAGGCCAGCCCTGACCCGCTGCGTCGAACAATTCCAACCCACCCACGTCCTGCACGTCGGGGGCATGACCTCGGTCGCCCAAGCCCACCAGGACCCCGACCGGGCCCGCCGCGTTAACGTCGCCGCCACCCAAACCCTGGCGGACGCCTGCGCCGGAATCGGCGCCCGCATGATCTTCACCTCGACCGACATGGTCTTCGATGGTACCGCCGCCCCCTACCGCGAAACCGATACGCCCAACCCGCTTAGCCAATACGGCCAAACAAAACTTGAAGCCGAGCGCACCTTGACTGACGCCGAAAAAATCCTGATCGTCCGCCTGCCCCTAATGTACGGCCACCCCCGCACCAAACGCCAGACCACCTTCACCAAACAGATAGACGCCCTTCGCAAGGGCCAACCTCTGTCCCTGTTCACCGACGAGTTTAGAACCCCCATCCACCTGGCCGACGCCGCCAAATCCCTGATCACCCTGGCCCGCAGCAACCTGACCGGTCTTATTCACGTCGCAGGCCCCCAACGACTGAGCCGCTACGAGATGGTCGAACGCTTCGCCGCCTGCCTGAACATCACCCACCCCAACCTCCAACGCATTTCC
>JBHHVM010000610.1:0-2143 GCA_046754265.1 Phycisphaerae bacterium | reverse complement strand
GGTCCCTTTTTCAAGCTTGAGCATCTGGGAAACCGTGTCCACTTGTCGGCACAGATCGTGGATCTCATCGACTCGCCGATCGGCCCCCTCCAGGACGTTGTGGACGCGCTGGTCCAGTTGCTCGACGGAGTTTCGCGATTGATCGGCCGACCCGGTCAGTGCCTGCAACTCGTTTGTCAGCGTTTGGGCCTTGTTGGTTTGCTGACGCAGCGACTCGGCGGATTCATTAAACCGTTCCATCAATGCACCGGCCGGCTCCGACAGGCTCGCTTCGGAATCCTCAGCCAGTTGCTCGGCGGTTCGTTTGGCCTGTGCTTCGGCGGACCGAAGCTGTTCAACCAGCGCCTGAACTTCCCGGCGTCGTTCGTCCAAGATGGCCTTGGCTGAATTCTGCGTGGCGATGAGTTCATCGCCGACATCGTCACCGGCCTGGCGGATCCGTTCGATGGCGGCGCCGGCGGCGTCGCTCGCGGATCGTTGGGCGCGGGCCTTGGCACCGTCGATCTGTTGAATCAGCTTGGCCACCGATTCATGGTGTTCCCCCATGGCTGCTTGAGCGGAGTTGTGCGAGGCTGATACACGGTCCACGATATCCAGATCGGCCTGGCGCATGCGTTGCAACAACCGACTCTCTGCTTCGCCCGCGATCTTCTCGACCTCCAGCTTCATATCCCCCATCTCTTTGAACAAGCTCGAGAGGGTATCCTGGCGCTCGTCGAAAATGGCCTTGGCGGAGTTTTGGGCGGCGGTCTGCCGATCAGCCGCGTCTTGATCGGCCTGCTTGATTTGCTCCAGGAGGCGTTGGGCGGTCTGGGTTTGCTCGGCCAATTCCGCCGATACGTCGGTTCGCTCCGAGCCCGTGGCGGTGAGATCGCCTATGCCGGTCAACTCGTCCCGGAGCGTGGCTGCCTGCTGAATGGTCTCGTCCAGGATGCCGGCGTGCCGGTCGGTCTCGGCCCCGAGCCGGGCGCCCAGCGTCAGGGCCTCTTCGAGTCGTGTGGCCACCGACTCTGCCCGGGCGCAGGCCTCTTCGACCCGCTGCTCGATCTGACGGGCCCGCTTCTCATCGGCTGAACACTCCGCCGGTTGAACCGGCTCGACCAGTCGGCGACCCGGTGCGGCAAACTCGTCGGCTGTGGCTGCCGGTGCCGTCCAGGGGTGAATCTCCTCCGACTCGGGCCATAGGGCACCCAGGTCCAACGCCTCGATCAGGGCTGCGTCGATTTTGGACCGGTTCTGGCTTTGAGCGGCCTGCATGGCGGCGGCGCATATACGGTTGACCGAGCCGGGGTTGCCCCGGCTGTGCTTGCCGATGAGTGTCACCGCTTGGCCATCAAACAGTTCGGGCCCGTCATAGCCAGCCACACCGAGACGGTGCGAGATATACGGGCCAATCTCCTCGCGGGTCAGGGGGTCCAGCAGAATCGTGCTACCCAATTGTCGCTGAAGGCGGTCGAGGCTTCTGTGAGCCAGGCGCGTGGCTGCCTCCGATCGCCCGGATAGGACGATCTGCAACAATTGCCGGTCCTCGCCATGCAATTCGCAAAGCGTTTCTAGTTCCTGAATCTCGGTCTCGGTCAGGTTCTCGATCTGATCCAGAACCAGAGTGACCACCGGCCGTTGGGGCGAGGTCTTGCGTATCAGGCGTTCTTTGAGCCCTTGGCACCGCTGATGCAGGTCGAGGTCGGCAGGCATCTCGATGTTGAGCGCCGAGCACAGCCCGGAAATCAACCCCGGACTCGTCCGCGGTGCGCAAGTCCCCAGAATGGGAATCGCCGTGGCTTTGACGTTCGTCAGCAGCTTGCGACACATCAGCGTTTTGCCCGACCCGGCCGCCCCAACCAGCAGGACGGCGCCCTGACCCTCGTCAATCATCTTGCCGAGCGTTTTCAGGGCCCGTTCGTGGGCGGCAGCAGCGTAATAGAACCGTGGGTCCGCAGATTCGTCGAAGGGTCGGTGTGAGAGTCCGAAAAGCTCACCAGCCATGGTAACCAGCCTTTTTGTAGGGGCTCGGACCAGGGCCGTTCGCGGGGCAATCCTCCCACGGCCGGCAGGCCCGGGCAGGGCTTCGGCAGACGTTGCGCTCTGGCTCCATATCGGAGGTTCAGCCCGACGGCTGAAGTTATCGGGCGCGGATCCGCGA
>JBHHVM010000609.1:0-2147 GCA_046754265.1 Phycisphaerae bacterium | reverse complement strand
TGCGGTCAGGCAGCCTATTATGCTTAGGACGACCAGGCCTCCGAGGCGGGCGTTGGCGGGGACTTGGGAGAGGACCAGGATGCCAAAACCCAGTGCCACGGCGACGGCATCGATGAAGATGGCTGGGCCTGAGTGGGTTAGGGCGTCGGCGATGGCGGCGTCGCGGTCCAGGTTTCGGCGGCGGGCCAGGCGGTAGCGCTCGAGGAGGTGGATGGCATAGTCCACGCCGATGCCCAGGGTCATGCCGGCGAACATGGATGTGGCTACGCCCAGGGGCATGCCGGTCCAACCCATGACGGCGAAGTTGACCAGGACGGCCAAGGCGCAGGGCAGGACGCAGTAGATGCCCCAGCCGATGGATCGGCCCATGAGGGCGGTCACGGCCAAGATGCCCAGGAGGGAGATGACCAGGGACCGGATTTGGGTGGAGACGATGGCTTGGATGAGGGCCTGGCTGACGGCGACGTCTCCGGCGAAGTTGAGCTTGATTCCGGCGGGGGTCAGGTGTTGGCGTTCGTAGTCGCGTATCCGGCGCATGAGCTCGGCCACGTCGATGTAGTTGGCGTCGGTCATGTAGACGGTGACTAGGCCCTTGGCGAAATCGGCGTCGACGGCCTGGCGGAGGCGGTATTCACCTCGGATGACCTTGTAGCGATTCCAGATTTCCTCGACTCGTTGGTAACTGGTGGGGATGGAGCGGGTGCCCTCTTTGCGGGCCCGGACCATGAAGTGGGTGGTGGCTTGATAGGCGGCTGGGCCGAGCACGCCGCCGACGGGCAAATCGGTTTGGCGCCCGATGAACGCCTCGAGGTCGGCGAAGCGGTGCAGAACGTCGGGCGACGTCAACGGCTCCCAGACCAGCTCGTAACGGATGGGCTCGTCGCCTTTGAGGCGCAGGGCGATGCGCGGCGAACCCTTGCGGCGGTTGGGGTGGATGATAACGCGGTCGCCGTCGCGTTCGGCGCTGGCGACCCGGGCCTGCCACAGGTTGCGGATGCGGTATTTGCCCAACTGGTGCAGGCCTTCGAAGGGCAGGTCCAGGCGGCGGACGCGTACCCTGTAGTCCTTGATGGCGTTCAGGTCGGGGATAGCGTCGCCGGGCAGCGAGGCGCTGAGGTGATCGAGGTCCTCGGCCGAGATGTCCAAACTGATGCGGTCGTAGCCGGCATCGACGCAGACCTGGAGGATGTGGGTGCCGAGGAACTGCTCGTCGAAGTATTGGGTGGCCTGGTAGAACTCGCTCTGGGGGGAGAAGCCGTTGATCCAACTATCCTGCTTTTGGACGCGCTGAACGCCCAGGGGGGCGATGGCGGCGACGATCAAGGCCAACAGGACGACGACGTATCGCCAACGGAGCACGCCGGCGGCCAGACGGCCAAAGGGTGATAGGGCAGGCGTCGGGTCGGAAGCGTTGCGTGAACGCGATTGGGCGACGAGCCACCGCGGCGGGATGAGCACCAACATGGCAGGGATGGCCGACAGCGACCAGAGCATGCAAAAGATGATCCCCACGGCGGTGAACAGGCCGAACATTCGGACCGGCACGATCGGGGATAGTGCGAAGGAGAGGAACCCGATCGAGGTGGTCAACGAGGTTTTGACCACGGGCACCCACATTTCGTCCATGGTTCGGCCAACGGTTTGACGCACGTCGTCTTGGGGGGCTGCGCGAACCACTTCTGCGTAGCGGCTAAAAATGTGGATTTCGTCGGCCACTCCGATGGCGGTCAGGATGACCGGCAGCACGGCAATGGTGAGATAGACGGGCACACCGGCCCAGCCCATCAGGCCGAAAACGAAGACCAGGGCTGCTCCGACTTCGATGAGGGGCAGCATGGCGGCGGTGAGTCGGCGGAATGCGATCCAAAACACCAGGGCCATGACGGCGATGGCCACCGGAACCAAGCCCACGACCTGGGCAACGAGTAGCTTGACCTGGTACCAGGAGCGGGGCAGCCCGGACGGCAAGGGCTCGGCATCGGAGGCGACCCGTTGACCGAGCAGGGCGTCCGGCACGCCGAGGTCTTCGAGAATGTGCGTGCCCAGCAGGGCTTCTGCCACCGGGGCGCCGATGACGTGAATGACGTCCCCATCGGTGTCAATCTGCGACACTACGTTTCGGATGGCCGCATAGAGAGTGGCCCGGT
>JBHHVM010000608.1:0-2149 GCA_046754265.1 Phycisphaerae bacterium | reverse complement strand
GCGCGTGACGCCCGAGCAATACCGGCAGTACCTCGACACCCATGCCCAGGCCATTCCCCTGATCGATCGGCCTCGCCCCCTGGACCGCGTACTCATGCGCCTGGGCGCCCCCCGACTCTCAGCCGAGCGAACCATAGGCCACATCTACATCCTGGGATCGAGAATCGAACGACGATAACCGCCAACCCGACCGGGCAACTTTCTTTGTGCTTTCTTGGTGTCTAGGTGCCTTTGGGGTTGAAGTTTCTTCTTACCGCAATTCCACGGGTGTCCCGCGCTTGGCGTCCAGCGTCCGTGCGGCATGCCCGCAGTTGACTGCAATCTCCAGATAGTCGCTGCTACCGATCAACGCCAGCGGCTCGCCGGTGGGCACTTCATGGTAGCTGGTCCGCACGGTCCCAACACTTCGACCGCCCAGGTACACCTCGGCGTTGGGGGCAAATCTCAGGACACCGGCCAAGTCCGACCGCGAAATGTTGGAGATCAGGTTCCCGAAACGGTCCACGCATAGAATCTCGCCGGCCAAGCCATGCTCGCCCAGGCGCCGCGGCGCCGCCAGTTGCAGCACCTCCAAGCGGTCGGTCACCGGCCCGACAAGCCGCAGAGGTTTCCCGCTGGCCAGGTGCGCCGCGACCGGAGCCATGATGTCTCGGCCGTGAAACGTCGCCGACACGTTGCTCAACATCAGATCTCGGTTGTCCACCACGTGGACCGCCTCGACCTTAAGCTGGTGATGCACCATGCTGATCAACCCGTTGTCGGGGCAGATCCCATACCGCCCGGAGTATCGACAAGCCACCACCCTGCGGGCTGACCCGACGCCCGGATCCACCACCGCCAGATGAATCGTGTCCGGGGGAAACCAGCCCCACACCTGCCGCAGCACAAACGCCGCCTGCACGATGTCCTGAGCCGCAATCTCATGGGTCACATCCACAATCGTGGCCTGGGGCGCGAGCTGACAGATCACGCCCTTCATCTGGGCGATGTATTGATCGGAAAGTCCAAAGTCGGTGAGCAACGTGATGATGGGCACGGGTTGGGTCGTCTCCTCCGGCGGTCAGCTCGCTTGATCTATGGCCAGAATAAACCAACTCGGCCATGCGGGTCCAGGGCCGCCCCGGCGTGTGCCGCGGACTGAATCCTGCTCGGCGGTCCGATAGCCGATTCCGATACCCACAAGCCAGCCAATGTCGATCGGCTCTGCCGGAACCGCGCCCGCCTATTCTCGGACACGTCGCCGAAAACGCAGCGAATCGGCCCAAGGAGTGGAATCCCGCTATGGACGGTATAGGGTGAGGTATCGGGACGGTCCGCGCCAAACTGGCCGGACTCCGAAAGATCGCTTATTGGGGGGCGTATGAAACGCTTCGCCCGACAGGGCATACTCTTGGTCTTACTGCCTTGGATGCTGCCGGCGAACGGCGCCTCAGCCGGCAGCGTCGTCCCGATGGACTTGCCCACCCTGGCCGACCATGCGGGGCAAGTCATCATCGGCACCGTCGCCTCGGTTCGCTCCCGCTGGTCAAGTCGCCCGGGTCGCATCGAATCGATTGTGGCCTTTCAGGATGTGAGCTACATCAAAGGGGCCCTGCCCGACGCCACCGATCGGTTCACCCTGACCGTTCCAGGCGGCACCGTGGGCAACCGGGCCATGCAGGTTTGCTGTGCTCCCGCGTTTGTCCCGGGGCAAAAATGGCTCTTGTTCCTGTTGCCCGGCTACTACAACTTCCCGGTGGTGGGGCTGTATCAGGGGGGCTTTCTCATCCAACGCGATGACCGTGGCGTCGAACGAGTGGTCCAGCCGCGGCACGGCATCGCCCAGGCTGTCGTCGGCGTCGATGCCTCCGGGCAAGTTCAATTGGCTGACCCAGCCCGGTCGGCGCCGGGGGCCCGCCTTCGCGCCGCTACCGGGGTGCGCCTGACTGCCCCGGCCGGCGCTCGACCGGCTGTACCCAAGCCGGCGCTGTCGCTCGAGTCGTTTCTGCAGGCGCTGCAACCGATCCTGGATCACAGCAAAGCCCATACGCTGACCGCCCAAGCAGGCCAACCGCTACACGCCTCGCGCAGAACCATGCCCTTGCTGACCACCTCCCTGCCGGACGCGGTCACGACCAATCGACCTTCGTCCAGCCCAAACGGACTGCGA
>JBHHVM010000607.1:0-2158 GCA_046754265.1 Phycisphaerae bacterium | reverse complement strand
ATTCCAGCCTCAAAAAAGACGAAGATTCTCGACTACTGGCCAACTTGGGCTAGGGGCAGGACGTGGGGTTTTAGCGGCGGATGCCGTGCCGGACGTTCGAGGACTTGGCCACTACCCGCCGCCGGCCGGTGCTGCCGTTGGGGCCTGTGGTCGAGGTGTAGTACTCGGTGACGTTGTTATTGCGGCCTCGACGCACTGCGGAGATTCTCGTCCTTCCCGAATTAAAGGTCTTGGTCACTTCCCAGGCATCGGCCGATCCGGGCGAGGGGCGGCGGTAGGGACGCACGGCTGCGGTCAACTCGGCATCGGGGCTGAACAACAGCGAGACGCCCCGCTGCGGGGCCGGACTGACCGGGGCGGCGTTTTTCGAACCGGCCGAGCAGCCCGACAGACAAAGCATCAGCGCCGCAAACGCAACCTGGGGTCGTAATCCACTCCATCGCTTCATGGCGAACCTCCGGTGATTCCCACAGCCTTGGCCACTTGTTGCTCAGTGACTATATCGGCAGATTCACCCCGGTCGCACCTTGGATCTTTGTCAATGGGCGTGGCTTGTCCGGCCGGTGGCCGGCAGGTTGGGGGCGACCGCAGCCATCACGGCCGGCAATTCCTGCTGTTCGTCCAGCCTGCTCAGGACGCAATGGCACGTGGTTGCATCGGTCAGGTGGACCAGCCTCCAGTTGCCCACCTCAACCTTGTGGCCTCGATGCTTTCCGATCACGCAGGGGTAATCCTTGTGGCCCCCGAAATCCTCCTGGCGAACCGGGGCATGGAAAACGGTCGCCAGGAATCCGCCCTCCCGCGAGTAGGCTGCCGCCACGCCGCCCTTTTCACCGATGCGGAGGGTATAGGCCTGTTCCAGGCGGAACCCGCCTGGCAACGTGGCGGGAATCGCGAAACTCAGATGGGGGGCATGCCGCCGGGCGGCGACGGCCGTCGTCTCTTTGGCGTCGTATTGAATCAGGAACTTGCGAAAAGCCTTATTGGCATCCAAGGGCAGTGCGTCCAATAGCACGCCGAAGTCAATGATGGTGGCTTGAGCCTTCGGGGCGCTGCCGTCCAGCCAGACGAACCCCAAGACGCCCAATCCCACGACCAGCACCACGCTCGCCGCGGCCGCCAGGGGTTGGCGGAACGTCCCGAATCTCCACGCCGACGCCGAGCGCTGCGAGCCGGTCTTCGAGGCGTGGTCTAGGCGTTTTTCGATTGAAGCCCACAGGGTATCGGGGACGGAAGCCGGCCCTTGCCGTGCCAAGTCAGTCGCCATGTCCTGCAACGTGTTGAGTTCATCGGCGCACGCCGGGCAGGCGGCCAAGTGTTCTTCGACTGCCCCCCTGGCCCGAGGGTCCAACTCGTCGTCAAGGTGCAGCCCGAGTTGTTCTCGCACGGCGTCACAGTTCACGGCTAGGCTCCTCCGGATTGGGCCGCCCCGGCCATCGGGTGTTGGCCGCGGATAGGGTGGGGCTGCCCCCGGGTTTCCTATGTTTTGGATGTCCCGGAGCCTGCATTCCTTCCCGTGGGGCATAGCTTTTCCCCAGGTATTTTCGGAGGCGTTCTCGGGCCCGGTTGAGCCGGGACGCCACCGTCCCCTCCTTGCAGTCGAGTACCTGCGAAATCACCCGGTAATCCAGGCCCTGCTGGTACCTCAGCAGAAGCAAGCTCCGATCGCCCGGATCGAGGCGGGCCAGGGCGTCGTTGACGTCCAATCTGATGTCGCTTCGCGGGGTCCCGGATTCGGCAGGGGGTTCAAGGTCTCCGCTCAGAGGCCCGCGGGTCCGCTTTGAGCGCCTAAGGAATTGAAGGGCCTGAGTGACGGCGATGCGATACAGCCAAGTTGCCACAGAGGATCGTCCGTCAAACTGGGCGATGTGGGCGAAGGCTCGCAGGTAAGTCTCTTGGGCCAGGTCGAAGGCGGTGTCGCGGCTGCCCGTCATGCGGACGAGCAACTGGTAGATTCTTTCGGACGTTTGGACATACAGCATGTGCTGCGCGTCGCGGTTCCCCTTCCGGCACCGGTCAACCAGCTCAAATTCCGTCACTAGTGATCCACCATGATGGCCACGTCAACCCGCCGGGCTCAAAGGCCCCAGGGTGTCAGCGTACCAAGGGGGCCGGTCTTCATAAAGGGGGCCGGCTGGTCTTTGCTCGCTAGCCGTTG
>JBHHVM010000606.1:0-2159 GCA_046754265.1 Phycisphaerae bacterium | reverse complement strand
GCTCGATCGACCTGTCAAAACTGGCCGATCGGGCCGGTCCCGCTGCCAATTTGGCAGCAGTCGGGATGTCGATTCACTCGTCGGCGGCGCTTTGTTGGTGCAGGGCTTTGAGCACGTCGCGCTGCTCCAGGACCCCGACCACGTTGCGACTGCCCGCCTCAGCGACCACGGCCAGCAGCCCCACGTTGGCCCGGGCGAAACGTTTCAGGCAGTCGTCCAGCGGAGCATCCACCGGCACGACGACGGACTCCGGGTCGGCCAGGTCCAGAGCGGTCACCAACTCGCGCATGGCAGGGTCGTAAATCACCTCGCGAATGTCGCTGAAATGAATGACGCCCACAAAATCCCCGTGCTCGTCCACCACGGGAAAGTGATCGTAGGTGGAGCGCTCGATGAAGTGCAGCACCTCGTCCAGCGGGGTCTTGGCGGGCAGGAACTGCACATTGCTGCGCATGACGTGCTTGGCCTGCATGGGTTCGGTGGCAGAAGGTTCGGTTCCATCCCCCAGGCCGAGCATACGCCCAAGGGCGTGCCAGGTGGCCCGGACCACCGAGTCGGGGCCGCTGCCAGGCCCCGGACGGCGAAGGAGGGTGATGGCCTTGACCTCACCGCCGCGAACCACGCAACGCTTCAACAACAATGGCCCCAGCACCTCAAAGACTACCACGCTGCCCAGAATGACGGTGGCAAATTGGTCGGCCAATTCACTGTTCCAGTTATTCTGGACGAAAGCGGACAGGCCGATGACCACGGCCGCCTGGCAGAGGAGACTTTGCCCGACACCGGTGCCCACCCGCTGGGATTCCCCGGCTAACACGACCCCCGCCCGTGCGCCGAGCCACTTGCCCGCCAACCGGCACAAGACGTAGGTGGACCCCACCCACCCCAAATCGGCCAGCTCAGCCAGGTGAAGGTTGAATCCGGCAATCACAAAAAACCCCGCGAAAATGGGGGCTGCCACCGTTTGCAGAGCAGTGCTGAGTTTCTGTGAATCGACCGCCACGTTGAAAAAAACGGCTCCGATGACCAGGGCTGTCAGCAAACCGTTGAACGACAATCCCGCGTGCGCGATCAGCCATTTTTCGCCGGCACCCAACACGATGAACATGGCGAAGAAGATCAAGTTGGTTTCAGCCAGGGGCAGCTTGGCATGGGCCAAGCTTAGAACCGTGCCGCAGAGGATGCCCAGCACTATACTTCCCGCCACGGTCGCGGCTGCGCTGAGCCAAAGGTGTTGGCCAAATGCCGGCGGGGTGTCAATCGCCCCGGCGGCGGCCAGGCACAGGAAGGCCACGTTGAACATCACGATGCAGATGATGTTGTTCAACCCGACCAGACCCAGAATGGTCTTGGTGATGGGACCTTTGGCCTGATATTCTTGAAGAACGAACAAAGTGGCGGCCGGTGCCGTGGCGATGCCCGCCAACCCGAGCAGCAGGGCCAAGACGATGTTCTGACCGGTGCCGTGTTCGGACTGAGTCAACAGGGTGATCAGCGAACAGCCGATGAACACGAATACAAGCACAGCCGCCGATTCGAGCAACCCGATGCGCACCACGCGAGGCCCAGACGCCCGCAGCGCAGAGCGCTCAAACACCCGGCCTATGGTGAACAGAATCATGCCCAGGGCCAGGTCGTTGACCGCCGACAACGGTTTGGCGGCGTCGGCCAGGGCTTGGGCGCCACCCTCCAACGGCTCGATGACCGCCCCCAGCACGGCCCGCAAGGCCATTCCGCCAGCCAGGTAGCCGATGACGCGGGGAATGTGCAGGTTGCGAGCGACAAAGCCGCCGACGATGGCGGCCAGCAACATCAGCCCGAACAGCAACCCAGGTCCGGGAGCCACCGCCAACAGTGCAAATGTCCCAGTCAGTTCCATGCGAAACCCGCGATCATCTCGATGCCAAAACCAGCGCACGCCGGGCTGGTCGCCCGCGTATTGGAGAAGGAATCCACGGTGAACGCAAGAACGCAATCCTTGGATGGCTCCGGGCAACCTCTAAGCGACGGTAGGCTCACCGCGACTCTGAAGCGCACGCCCGCCGCTGCCGGTCTATCGCCCGGGACGCTCGAAAGACGGTGCGCCCGAGCCCTGATTCAGCATCTCGATGTTATTTGGATTCGTGTTCCGAAATCGGCGCCGGGGCGATGTGCAGGCG
>JBHHVM010000605.1:0-2174 GCA_046754265.1 Phycisphaerae bacterium | reverse complement strand
GATCGTCGCCCCGTTCTTCTGAAGGTCGACCGTCACGGTCGAGGAGCCCGCGTTGGCCGTCAGGTTCGAGACAGTGAAGTTTTTCACCGTCCCCGTGGTGCCCTTGCAGAAGAAGGCGATAATCGTTTCGTCCGCCGCCGTCCCGGATTGGTAGACGGTAATCACCGGCCCCCGCTGGAGCTTTGAAGCCGCAATGGCGGCCGAGGTGCTCACGTCCACGTTTTCGATACTGCCCACCGGGTAGTCGAGGCCCGTGAGCCCCAACAGTTCGCCCCGAAGAATCTGGTCGCCGTCCAGGGTAGATACAACAGCCATCGTCTGCTCCTTAGATTCCAGTCAGGGCATCCAGCTTGCGGGTGCCCGATCGTAGCTCTTCCAGGTACCGCTCCACCCAGGCCCGACGCCAGTAGTGGCCGTGTTGGGGGGTGCCGTCGCGAGTGTAGGCTTCTGCCCCACGAGATTCATAGAGCCAGAGCCCCGCAATGACCCTCGCGAGGCGGTTAATCGTCTTCGGCGTCCCGGACCCATCGGCCTGAGTGAGCGAGATTTTCATCGCGGTGTTTTTCAACACCTCGTCGATCTCCTCGTCGGCAATCGCAATCGCCTCGGTGATCCGGTTCGATTTCGTCGTGGCATCGCCGTCGTTGTCGATGTCAGCCCACTTCGCCACGTTCGTCGCGCCGAACTCCAGTTCGATGTCCGATTGCGCACAATATGCCATCAGCTAAACCCCGCCATCGGTCGTTGTGAGGAATCGGTCAGTCGGCTCGTGTATCGGTTGCCCCCGGCCACGACAGGCTGCCCGCCCCGGCAGTCCGCCTCTTTGGCCGCCCTGATCGCGCGTTCAAACTCCCGCTCGGCCTGGTTGTAGTTCTTCCCTCGCAGCATCCGGGCCAGGTGCTTTTCGCAACACCGCTGGAAGGCGTCGAACAAAATCACGTCCAGGTCAATCGGGTCAGCGATCCTGTACTTCACGCCCGTTCGAGTGGTGGCGACGTTCGCGTCGAGGGTCAGCGAAGTAGCGCTCGCCACCGACTTGATAACCCGCTGCTCGCCGTAAGGATACTGACTCTCCAGGCCCCCAGGGGAGTAGGTTGTGTCCTTCCCGATTCGCAGGATGGAATTCACCATCCCGCTCTCGAAGGCGGTGCCGCTGCCCGTCACGGTAGCGCTGGCCGCCGTTACCGAAATGGTCCCCACGTTGTCGAGGCTGGTGTCGTAGCCCGTGTAGACAATGTCCCGTGGGCGGCGGTTGTACGGGATGTCCAGCGTCTCGGTCTCGTCGGTGGGCGGGTGGATGTAGAGCGCCATCGCCCCGAACAAATCCAGCGGGGCCCCGAAAGCATAGCACTCCAGGGAGCCCGTGCGGTCCTCGTACCGATTGAGTTGCTCGATGCGGGCCTTGGATACCTGCGTGCCCACGATCCACGCATCTTCGTCCAGCGGTTCGGCGGCCGAAGCAAAGTCGGTCGGCAGGCGATACCAGCGTGGGTAGAGCGAGTAGGTTGTAGAACTAATGTCCGCAATCGGGGCCATCGTGGCGTCGAGCGTGACCACCGTGCTGCTCTTGCGATCTTCCACGTCCACGACGATGTCCGGCGACCCCAGCCGAATCGAGGCGTCCACTGTCCAATCGCTTGGAAACGTCGCAGAAGAAAGCGTTAGTTGACGCTCGAATGTTCCGCCCGTGTGATCGTATGAAACCGTGCCCGTCGTTTGGGGGGCCTGGAGTTTGATCCGGGCGTTCGCACGCAGGAACGTCCAATCGCGGGCCTGGATCACCTCCCGGTAGGCCGCCCGCACCACTTGGCGGCGCAGCGTCAGGTCGGCACCCAACTGCATCGCGCGAGCGAAGTAGTCGAGCGAATCGAGAACGTCGGTAAACGTAAAGACGTAAGGCGCTGCCATTATTGGTTCCCTGCCAGCCGTTCGGCCGTGGCTTCCGTCAACTCAGCCTTCTTTTTGGGGCCGATACACCCCGCATACTCGGTCTCAATAATTTTGTCTACTTTCTTCTGGACGATGTCCGGGGCGACCGTGTACGGCCCCTCGTCGGGGTCGCGCTCCGGCTCCCGCTGTTTCACCGTCACGTCGCCTTCGCAGCCGTAGTTCAGTTCCTCGCAGCGCTTGCGGATTTCCGCACGGGCGTTCGAGGCCGACACCCACGCCTTCGG
>JBHHVM010000604.1:0-2178 GCA_046754265.1 Phycisphaerae bacterium | reverse complement strand
GGGCGTGCCGGCAAAGACGGTCCGGAGTTGATCGACGATGCCTTGCTGCACGGTGGGCGCGATTTGTTCGAGGAAGGACCGTTCGTCTTCGGTACCGGATTCCGGATCGAACAACCCGGGATCGGTTAGAAAGCCTTCTTGAAAAACAACCCGCACGATCTGACGCTGAGCGGGCCTATATTGCGGGTCGCCAAGCTCGGCGGTGATGGTCGCGGGGAGTTCGGCGGCCTGGGACGAGTCCTCCAACTGCACGAACACGAAGTATTGGGCGGGGGTCGGCACGCGATGGGAAAAGGTTCGGCCGGGCAACCCCCCGCCGACGATGATGCCCGAAGCGCCGGTGGCTGCATCTTCCACCAACAAGAACACGGCTTGGACGGCATCGCCGTCGACGCGCACGTCAAAAACCTGATCAGCCTCAAAACTCCCCAAGGGAACGATTTCGGAGGTCACCGGCTGGGCCTGGCCATTCAGTTCGATGGCGGGCAGGTCGCGGAAAGGGTTGGTCGCTGCCGCGGACCCGGGGTTGGCGGTGGGGCAACCGGCGCAGAAGATTGCCAGGGACAAGAATGTGGCACATGCCGGCCACACGCTGCGACTCAACTTGTTGAGGGTGGATCTCACAACGGCTCCGCGACGGTCAGGATCACACTCAGCGGCGATTCGACATCGATGATGGCGGGTCGAAAGGCAAAATCGTCTGAAAAGACCTCGATCCGGTAGGCCCCGGCTGGGCGGTTGAAGGTGAACCGGCCCGACGGGTCGGTTTCCGTGAAATCGATGGGTTCTCCGAACCCGGCGTCGGGGTCGTTTTCCGCGTCGTCGTCGTTCAAGCGGACTCGAAAGCGGGTGCGGATCAGCACGCCGATGCCTTCGAGTCCGCTGCCGTCGCTCAGGGTGACTCGACCGGACACCGCTTCGGTGTCGGGCAGCGGGGGTGGGGTGGCGCCGGCCAGGGCTGGATCCAGGCCGGTGATTTCCCAGGCGTTGTCAATGTTGTCAAACAGGCCGGCGTCGAAGATGGCTTGGTCGATGGGCGTGCCCTGGGCGATCTTGACGCGGGCGGTGCCCTGGGGGGCGTCCCAACTGACGATGGTGTAGGGTTCGAGGGGCTGGGTGTTGCAGGCGGGCAGGTCGGTGATTTGACCGGCCACGATGGGGGTGGCCCCAACTTGCTCGCCGTCGTCCAAGCCGATGGGCAGGTCCTCGTTGATTCGGCGATAGAGCAACAGTTGCAGGTCCAGCGATGCGGGACAACCCGTGCCGATGGCGTCCAGGAATCGCCGCCGGTAGGTAGCACCGGGCGGCAGCAGCGGCGTGGTCATAAAGGTCTCGGTGCCGGTTTCACGCAGGGCAAAGACGGCGTAGAACCGTGTGGAAAAGTTGGTCAAGGCGACGCTGGTTTCGAGGTCCGGGTCGATCACGCCGGCGCCCGGAGCGACCGTGCCGCAACCGGCGCACAGGACCATTGCATGGGCAACCACGAACGGAATGGCTGGGGGTCGCTTCACAGTTCCAGTAGCTCCATGACCAGCCGGAAGCCGTGATAGTCGGTCCAACTGTCAGCTTGTCCGCGGTTACGCTGGGTGCTGCGGCAGCGGACGGCCGGTGAATAGTAGGCCCCACCGCGGTAGACCCACAGTTCGCGCTTGGCCAGTTCGGGCTCGGTGACCAACTCGGGCGGGTAGGGCGTGTCGCACCATTCCCACAGCCCGCCGTGCATATCGAAGAGCCCGTAGGCGTTGGGCATGCGCTGGGCGACGATGTGGACCGGGGCCACGTTGCCGTTGCAGTTGGCGAAGAACCGAGCGTAGCGCGCGTTGTTGCCGTAGCAGAACCGTCCCGCGTTGCCGGCCCGACAAGCGTATTCCCACTCGCGTTCGGTGGGCAGCCGATAGTGCCGGGGTGGGTCAGCGGTGGCGGCTGCCCGGTTGATCCAATCGCAGAATGCTCGGGCGGTGGAAAGGCTGATGAAGCCGACGGCGACGCGGTCGCGTTGGCCCGGTGGGGCCGACTGAATCGCTCGTCGAATGAGGGCGGCTTGTTGTTCGCTGACGACCGACTTCGACGAGGCGTTGTCCAGAAACGGGCCGAAGGTTTTCCAGTTGACTTCGGTGGCGCCCATCCAATACGGATTGATCGGGGCCGATTCGGCCATCGACCGTTCGTCGTCCAGCG
>JBHHVM010000603.1:0-2186 GCA_046754265.1 Phycisphaerae bacterium | reverse complement strand
GGCGTGTGACTGGACGGGTTGACCGCATCGAGGCCAATCTATAGACGCGCCGTCGATCGTGCAACCGGGGTCCACAGGCGGTGCAGCATGCATCGTCCGGGCGAATCCGGCAGTGCATCCGGGGCGCAGATCTCCTCCGTGTTGGCCAGGCCCGGGATTGGCGGATATACTCATTGGCAGAGGGATTTGACCGATTAAGCCAGGTCAATTCGGAGCGGCACCTATGGTCTTGCACGTGCTTCGGGCGGTTTTCATCCTGGCCTTGGTGGGTGTGGCCATGGTGTTTTTGTCGCAGGACGAATCCACCATCGGCGCTTTCGGGACCATCAACGCCCACAAAGACCTGATGCTGTTGTGCTGCATCGGGTTCTCGCTGGTGATCATCGCAATCGACATTTTCATCCCCCGCAAGACGCTGGCTGCGGTCGGCGGGCTGTTTTTCGGCCTGATCGTGGGGATGGTGGTGGCGTTCGGGCTGTCGCTGATTGTGAATCTGATTATTGAGGCGTTTGTGCCGACCTTGCGGGGCACCGAAACGGCCGACCATCCCTTTGTCAGTGCGGTCAAGCTGAGTATCGGGGTGGTGTGCTGCTATATTGCCATCAGCTTTGTCATGCAGACCAAGGATGACGTTCGTTTCGTGATTCCCTACGTGGAGTTCGCCAAGCAGACCAAGGGCAGTCGGCCTTTGCTGTTGGACACGTCGGTAATCATCGACGGGCGGATCACCGACGTGGCCGAAACCGGGATCATCGAAGCCGAGATGATCATCCCGCGGTTCGTGTTGCAGGAATTGCAGGGCATCGCCGACAGCGCCGACAAGCTGAAGCGCAATCGGGGGCGGCGCGGGCTGGACATGCTCAACAAGTTGCAAGGCTCGGAAAAGGCTGACATACGCATCATGGATACGCCGCTCAAGTCGGGCGACCCCACCACGGTGGACGAGCGCTTGGTCGAGCTGGGTCGAGAGTTGAACGGGCGGGTGATGACCAACGATTACAACCTGAACAAGATCGCCCAACTTCGAGGCGTGCAGGTGGTCAACATCAACGACCTGTCCACCGCCCTCAGGCCGGTCTATCTGCAAGGTGAGCAGTTGCGCATCAAGATCATCAAGCCAGGCGAGGGAACCGGTCAGGGCGTGGGTTATCTGGACGACGGAACGATGGTGGTGGTGGAAGGGGCCCGCGATCACATGGGGCGTGAACTGGCCATCACCGTGACCAACGTGCTGCAGACCTCGGCTGGGCGGATGATCTTCGGGCGAGCCGAAACCTCCGAAGCCGCACCCCCCGGGCGAAGCCCGTCAAGAAGTGGCGTCTGATGGGCGGTGTGCAGGTTGTCGGCGCCGGGCGGCGCGTATAGACCCGCGTGGGAAATAGAAACGCTGCCACAACGTTGGCGAGTGGAGCCGAGGCGATGTCGAAATTTGCGGTGATTATACCGGGTGCCGGGCAAGGCGAGCGGTTTGGCGACAGCCAAAACAAAATCTTCGCCAAGCTGGACGGCCGGCCTCTCTTTATTCGCACCCTGGAGCACTTCGTCAATCGGGACGACGTGTGCCAAACGATTCTCGTGCTCAGCGGCCGGGATTTGGAAACGGTTAAGAGCAAGTACGGGCCCAATGTGGCGTTTATGGGCGTGAAGGTGGTCGAAGGGGGTCCGACGCGGTGTGAGTCGGTGGCGTCGGGACTCAAAGCCCTCGCCGACGAAGCGGAATACGTGGCCGTCCACGATGCCGTCCGACCCTGCACCACCGAAAGCATGATCGACGATGTGTTCGCCGAGGCGGTCAAGAGCGGTGCAGCCATTCTGGCCTGCCCGATTCAAGGGACGCTCAAGCGGGTGTCGGAGGGTGGCACGATTGATGAGACGGTGCCCCGCGCCCAACTGTATGAGGCTCAAACACCCCAGGTCTTCAAGCGGGACGTGATCTTGGAGGCGTATACCAAGGCGCCGGACGGTGACGACGTGGAAATCACCGACGACGCCCAGTTGGTGGAGTTGTCCGGGCACCCGGTGTCGGTGGTGACCAGCGACCCGAGCAATCTGAAGATCACCTCCAAGGCGGACATCACCATGGGCAATGCGGTCCTCAAAGCCCGCCCGACGCGCCAAGTCAAAAAGGGCCGGCTGGGGGCCTTCGAAGAGGCCCAGTGGTAGCGACCCGGTTGTGCTTCATTCGC
>JBHHVM010000602.1:0-2186 GCA_046754265.1 Phycisphaerae bacterium | reverse complement strand
CCGGGTTGGCCAGGGCTTGCAGCATGGTGCCGGCCGCTCCGATGATGCCCGCGTCGTTGCCCAGCTCAGCCAATACGATCTCGGGCAGGTCGTCGTGCAAACTCCAGACTTGGGCTTGCAGGCTTTGACGCACCGCATCCAGCAGCACAGCCCCGGCGCCGCTCAAGCCGCCGCCCAGCACGATCACCCGCGGATTGTAGGCGTGCAGCACGTTGACACAGCCTGTCGCCAAGGCGGCACACGCATCCCGCCAGATTTCCACGGCTAGGCTGTCACCCTCCCGAACGGCTTGGGCCACGTCCTTGGCGGTGATAGCTTCGGGAGCACCGGCGATCTTGGCCAACACGCTGTCAGCCCCTTGCCGCATGGCCTCGCTGACTCGACGCACGATGTTGGCGGCCGAGGCGTATTGCTCCAGGCAACCCCGCTGGCCGCAAGAGCAGGGCCTGCCGTTCCGCTCGATGATCATGTGCCCCAACTCACCCGCGTTCTCGAACCCGCCCGACAGCACCCGGCCATCCACAAACACGGCCGATCCGATCCCCGTCCCCAGCGTGAACATCACCAGGTTGTCAGCACCGTGACCGGCACCCACCCAACGCTCGGCGAACCCAGCCGCGTTGGCGTCATTGACCAAAACGGCCGGCATGCCCGACCCCTCAGCCACTCGATCGCGCAGAGGAAAGTTCTTGAACGTCGGCAGGTTGGCCGCCCGATGGATGATCCCCCGCGTGGGGCTCAGCGGCCCGGGCGAGCCGATCCCCACGCCGGCGATCGATTCCCGATCGGCCGGCGAGGCTTCGATCACCTCGCTAATCAACGTGGCCACGTCGGCAACAATCTCGTCGGCAGGGCGTTGCGGCAACGTCGGGCGGACCGACTTGGACAGCAGGGCCCCCGCATCATCCACCAAGCCAGCCTTGATGAACGACCCACCAATGTCCACGCCCACCGCGAATTGACTGCCCATCAATATATCCCTACGACGATGCCAATGCCTCGTCGTGGCAAATCCCATCTCGACCGGACCCATCGTCTAGGGGAACACAGCCCCGAACCGGAACCGCCGGCGACCAACCACAGCCCCCTCAGGGCCAACCTATCCACGATACGGCACGCCAAGACGGTAGTCAACGATCTTTGCCACCCACCGTGCCATTCCGCGGGCAGATCGCTGCGCATGACAGTCCCAGCCCCGTTATGAAACTGTTTCAATTCAACCCATGCGGAATATCGCCAGCATCGTCTCTTCAGGTCCCAACGGATCATCTTGTACAGGAAAAGTCAAATTGAAAGGGTCCAAGACAGCCGTTTACATTGTTGGTCTTTGGCTGGATGATCCAATCCGTCTGGGGGTCGGGTCAACATAACGGCTCCCCGGGTGACGCGGATTGGCACAGTACCCCGTCTACTGATTCTGGATGGATAGACGGCGTTGGCTGCGCGATCGGGAGGCAACTCCATGGCTGGCTTGGACATCGCCTGTTTGTTGATTTATTTCGTCGGCGTCGCCCTGATCGGCTACACAGCCAGCAGGAAGAGTCGGCTCGACAGCCGGTCCTACTTCCTGGGTGGGTCCAACATCGGATGGATGGCCATCGGGGCCAGTCTGTTCGCCAGCAACATTTCCGCAGAGCACTTTATCGGCTTGGCGGGCTCGGGCGCCGGTAGCGGCCTGGCCGTCGGGCAGTTCGAGTGGCTGGCCTGTCTAATCCTCCTGCTCCTTGGCTGGCTGTTCGTACCGTTCTATCACCGTACCGGCGTCTTTACCATGCCGGAGTTTCTCGAGCGCCGTTACAACCCCGCCTGCCGCACGTATCTATCAGCCGTCTCTTTGATCGCCTATGTGTTCACCAAAGTCAGCGTCTCCATCTATGCCGGGGCCATCGTGCTCGAAACCGTATTGGGATGGAACATCTGGGTGGCAGCCATCGCCCTGCTCGTGGCCACGGGTATCTATACCATTGCCGGTGGGTTGCGGGCCGTCATTTATACGGATTTCTTCCAAGCCATCGTTTTGATCGGCGGGAGCGTGTTGTTGACCGTCACAGCTATCACCAAGGTGGGTGGCTTGAACACGTTGACCGAACGGATCGATGCCGATTTCTTCAACATTTGGAAGTCGATGGACCATCCCGACTTCCCCTGGACCGGCATCTTGTTCGGCGCCCCCATCCTGGGCATCT
>JBHHVM010000601.1:0-2193 GCA_046754265.1 Phycisphaerae bacterium | reverse complement strand
GTCTTGCTGGGCCTGATGTCCCAGGCTGCTGGCCCGCGGGCGGTTGAATCGCCTTCGCCGGGCGGTTCAGGCGATGGCGTGCAGTCTCAAGCCGGCGATCATCCCCATGCCGACGTGCTGCGGGCCATCGTCGAACAGTTGGGGTCGGCCGATTTTGACCGCCGACGCCAGGCGGCCGACCGCCTGCGCAGCATCGGCTCGGAGGCCTACGACGCACTGCGTGAGGCGTATCAGGTTTGCGATGACTACGAAGTTCAGCTTCGCATCCAGGAAGTGGTCAAGAGAATCTACTTCGACGAAAACCTGTTGGGGCAGAACGGTTTTCTAGGCGTGGGCTTGCGGGACGTGGGCCATCATGATGATCCGCGCGTCCAGCCCGGTCACACAGGCATGGAGGTCAACCAGGTCATTCCCGGCACCGCGGCAGACCGCGTCGGGCTCCGACGAAACGATTTGATCGTTCGCCTGGATGACGATCCGCTGGAAGGGATCCTGTCCATGACCGAGTTCAGCCAAACCATCCGCGACGCCGGTCCCGGGGCCATGATGCGGCTGGGGTTTTATCGCGGCACCGAGCTTCTGGAAGTGGAGGTCGTGCTGGGGCGGCGTCCCATCCAGTACTACGCCAACCAGATTGACATGGATTACGTCAACATGCTGCTGGAAACCGAGGTCCGCTTCGCGCACTTTTGGCAGCGCCGGTTTGCCCCGGCCAATGCGACCCAACCGGTCAGCCCGAATCCTGATTCGCCATCAAAGCCTGAATTGCACAGACACGCCGATCAAACCGACGGGCCTTGATCGTCGGTCTGGCTTGCGTTAGCCTGATTGCCCGCATAGGAACGCCCCTGGCGGCAAGCGGGGTCGCCACGGGTCCGATTCAGGCCACCCGCAGGAGGGACGCCCGCGATGAGTATCCATCATCGGTCCAACCATGGGATGATAATCGTTATGTTGAGCGCACTCTTGACCCAGGCTGCCGCGACTTCCGCGGAAGATTCGCACCGCGTCAAAGAGCGCAGTGAGATCGACCCCGAATACCTATGGGCCACCGAACGCATGTTCGCCGACAGCGAGGCGTGGAACAACACCTTCGCCGAGGTCGAAAAGCAAATCCCCGACATTGAAGCCCTCAAAGGCACGCTGGGCCAGAGCGCTCAATCGCTGCTGTCGGCGTTGAAGAAACGTGACGCCCTCGAACCGGTGCTCGAGAAGGTCTACGTGTATGCCTCGATGCTGGCCGACCAGGACACGCGAGAGGGCGGCCCCCAGGGTATGAAGCAGCGCATCATCTCGATGTACTCGAAATACGGCCAGGCGGCGTCGTGGTTCCAGCCGGAACTAACAGCCATCCCCTTCGAGACGCTCGATTCCTGGATGCGCCAGGTGCCCGAGTTGGCGGTCTATCGTCAGTATTTCGATAACCTGTACCGTCAGAAGAAATACATTCTCTCGCCGCGTGAGGAAGAACTCCTGGCCATGACGGCCGAGGTTCGTCAGACGGCCGGTAATGCGTACAACCTGCTGGCCAATGCCGACATTTCTTTCCCCGGCATTAAGGATGAGTCGGGTGAGGAAGTCGAGCTGGACGACTCAGCCTTCTACAAATACATGCGTTCCACCGACCGCCGGGTGCGTAAAGACGCCTACTACGCCATCGTCGGCACCTACAAGAAAAACCGTAACACGGCTGCCGCTCTGCTCAACGGTGCGGTGCAGGGTCACATCCTGACCGTCAAAGCTCGCGGCTATGACAGTTGCCTGCAGGCGGCGCTCAACCCCGACAACATCCCGCCCGTCGTCTACGAGACCCTGGTGGGCACCATTAATGATAACCTGGCCCTGTTGCACCGTTATCAGCAGATTCGCAAAAAAGCCCTGAAACTCGACGACGGTGTGCGGGCGTACGACTTGTTCGCCCCGCTGGTCGAAGACCAAACCCTGGAATACTCCTATCAAGACGCCATCAAGACCATTAACGAGGCGCTCCAGCCGCTTGGCGGGGAATACCTGTCCGCCATGAACAACGGGTTTAACTCCCGCTGGGTGGACGTCTATCCCACCAAGGGCAAACGCAGCGGAGCTTATTCGAGCGGCACCTATCTGACCGACCCCTATATGCTGATGAACTTCCACGGCTCGTACGAGGACACGTCCACCCTGGCCCACGAGATGGGCCATTCCATGCACTCG
>JBHHVM010000600.1:0-2195 GCA_046754265.1 Phycisphaerae bacterium | reverse complement strand
TACAGCTTGCACCGCCAGATTCACCCGAATCGGCCCGGACGGTCCACACGGTGGAACGACTCGATGCCATTCAACAGCACTTTCAGCGCCAAGGGGCGGGCTGGGAGGTGCTGCTGGCCGTTCTGGTTGCGGTGGGGATCGTGTTGCTCGCCATCCTGTTCCAGGCCATTCAAGAAGGCCGTCGGCGCACGGACGTTCATCGACCGGCCAAACTATTCCGCCGGTTGCTGCCCAAGCTTGGCCTGACCGTGCCGCAGAGAGACCTTCTTCGGCGAATGGCCGCCGACCTCCGCTTGGACAATGCCACGGTTCTGCTGTTGAGCCGGCGCATTTTTGATAGACAAGTACGGCGGTGGCTAGAGAGGGTCCCTCATCCGATACCCGATGCGGACGCTCGCCTGGCGCAATTGGCTGAGGCGCTTTACCCGTCCAGGCCGGCGAATAGGGCGATTTCGACCACCAAAGGCGGCGGCACGAAAGCACGAAGGCTTGGACGCTACCGAATAGGGCGCGTCCAAGGCAACAAGGCAACGAGGCAACAAGGCATAAACGTCAAAGGCGAAAGTCGTTGGTCCCGGCGCGCCGGAACTTCCGAATAGGGCGCGTTCCGGGTGCCACATTCACACTTCTCACTTGTCACTTCTCACTTCTCAATTCCCCATGGGCCCACAGCTCCGCAAAGTGACAGGTTAAGGCCCTAACCGTCCAACTCATGGAAGGTCAGGGTGTCGGTTGTCAAGTCCAGGGTGGCCACGGACTTGACGCGGGCCCGGTGCAACGCCCCCGGATTGATGAAGCGGGTCTGCCCAAGGCGATCATCCCGCCGCAAGTGCGTGTGGCCGTGCAGAACGTAATCGACTTCAGGGTGGTAGCCCGCATGGTCAAACGCGCCCTCGTGCCCGTGGTAGACCGCCAGCGTCTTATCGGCCCATTCCAGAAGCAGGGGAGGTCTCGACGGGATAGGCAACCCCACGGTCTGCAGGTAGGCCCGGGTGGCTGCGTCGGGAAAGTCGGTGTTGCCCCACACGAACCAAGCCTGGCGGCCCACCAACAAGTCGAACACCTCGGTTCCGCCCACGTCGCCGCAGTGGACCATGCGATCGATGCCGGCCGCATCGAAAATGGCCAGGCCCTTCCGCAACGCGTCGGTCCTGCCGTGAGTATCCGAACAGATGCCTATGAGCATGCCTGGTCCATCCCGCCCGTGGGGCCACTCGCAATTGTAACCGGGCCGCCGCCGGCTGCGAACGACCCTCCACCACGATGGGATTTGCCGGGTTTGCGTCGGGTTGGGCGTGACGGTACCATTTCCCCCCCTGCGGACCACTGGGGCTTCGCAGTAGCTGATTCGACCTAAGAGTGCGTCTTAAGAGTGTGGCACAGGTTTGTAACCCACAGGTCATTGACCTGTGCCCCCACCGGTTGAAAACCGGTGCCACATGGGTTCTTGGACTCGCTCTAAAAGACCTTGGAGGTTTAGGAATGATCCGCCTGCATCTGACTCTGGCGGTCCTGGCCGGTGCGTCCGTGATTCTTGCCGAGCAGGCCCGAGGCCAAGACAACGCAGCCAGTACCAATCCTCGCGTCAAAATGTCCACCACGCTGGGCGACATCGTGTTGGAGCTCGATGCCCGCCTGGCCCCGGTGACCGTCTACAATTTCCTGCGATACGCCGATGAGAAGTTCTACGACGGGACCATCTTCCACCGGGTCATGCCCAATTTCATGATCCAAGGCGGTGGGATGACCCCGGACCTTGAAAAGAAGACGACCGGCCTGCACCCGGCCATTCGCAACGAATGGCAAAACGGCTTGAAGAACCTGATCGGCACGATTTCGATGGCCCGCCTGGGCCGCCAGCCGGACTCGGCCACGAACCAGTTCTTTATTAACGTCAAGGATAATACCGCCCTGGATCAACCCCGCGACGGAGCAGGCTATTGCGTCTTCGGCAAGGTCGTCGAGGATACAGCACCGCTAGTATTCGTCCTATTTTTTACACTGGTGGGTGTCTCCCTGGACCTGGATGTATTGGCCAAAACCTGGACCGTAGCACTGGGCTTGCTGCTCGTGCGGCGGCGTCTTTTCAAGCTGAAGGACTTCACCACGGAGAACGGACGGGACGTTCTGGTTCTCGTCAAGCCGCGTAGCGGGGATGTCTACCGGGTGGAGGCCCCGTTGCTGAACCCCCGACG
>JBHHVM010000599.1:0-2202 GCA_046754265.1 Phycisphaerae bacterium | reverse complement strand
TTGATGGGCGTAACCGATGGCTGCACTGATCCGGCGAATTAAGGACAGGGTTTCGACGGGGCCGCGCCGCGGGCCGGCGAAGTATTCGCTTAGCCTCTGACCCTCGATGTACTCCATGGCAAAATAATGGCAACCCTGTGCCAACCCGCTGTCATACACGGTCACGATGTCGGGATGCCCCAGCCCAGCCACCATTTGAATCTCCCGCTCAAAGCGTTGCCGGGCCTGCTCGGAGGCGAAGGACTCGTGCAGCAGCACTTTTAGGGCCACGACGCGTTGGGTGGCCTCTTGGATCGCCCGGTAAACCACGCCCTGACCGCCTCGATGAATCTCGCCGAGGATTTCATACCCGAGAATGGCCACATCCTGAGGCTGCGACGAGGCACCGCGGTGGCGACCTGAGGGCGGTGACGCGTGCGTCAGGGTCGGCCCCTGCCCTGTGGAGTCTCCAGGCTGGATGGAACCGGTGTCGTCACACGAAAGCTCCAGTTTCGAGCGACACGACTGACAGGTCGTCAGGTGCGCTTGCAAGGGCACCCGGTCTTGCGCCGACATCTGACCGGCCGCAAACGCTTCAAGGTCGGAGTGTGTTGGACATGCGTCCATTTGATGAACCAAGAAAAAAGGAGACGTGGATCACCGCCCATTCTATATGGACGGTCCGGGTCACACAAGTGACATAGCCATGAGGACCGGCGCTGGATTCTTGCCCTGCTCTAACGGAGTTGCCCACATTGGAGACGTGCTGCTCAGGCCAACTGGGCTTCGATGTGCTCGCAAATCAGGTGATAGGCCAGTTCGTGGGCTTCCTGGACGCGGTCGGCCGCCTGGTGGTCGGCCCGCAGGCACAGGTCGCACACCGGGGCCAACTCTCCGCCGGATCGACCCGTAAAACCGATCAGCGTCGCCCCGATCTGCTTGGCCTTGTTGGCTGCCCGCAAGATGTTCGGTGAGGTCCCCGACACGCTCAGCGCCCAGACCACATCTTTGGGGCCCGCCAACGCCTCCACCTGTCGCTCGAAGAACAGCTCAGCCCCCAAATCGTTGCCCACCGCGGTCAGAATCGACGTATCGGTGGTCAGGGCCAGGGCCGGCAGCGGGCGGCGGTCTAGTTTGAACCGGCCCACCAGTTCACCGGCAATGTGTTGGGCGTCGGCGGCGCTGCCACCGTTTCCAAGAATATAGACCCGCCCGCCCTCACGAATAGATGACACCACGGTGTCAGCCATCCGCACCAACAGCCCAGCCTGTTCGCGCAGTGCGGCCACCACCTTGAGGTGATCGTCAATGCCGGCGATGAAAGTGTCAGACACCTTTTTTCGCCCCCTGGACAATGCGCTTGATCAGGTGCGACGTGCTCAGCCCCTCCACCAGCGGCAGCAGCACGACCCTGCCGCCGGCCGCCTCGACGAACTCTCGCCCCACGACACCCTTCTCGGCCCAGTCTCGCCCCTTGACCAACACGTCGGGGCGCACCCGGCGGATCAGCAACTCCGGCGTGGGCTCATCGAACAGCACGACGTAATCGACGCACTCCAACGCCCCCAGCACCTTGGCCCGGTCTTGCTGGCCGTTCAGCGGTCTGTCCGGGCCCTTGTCCAGCCCGCGCACCGATGCATCGGTGTTCAATCCGACCACCAGCAGCGATCCTTCCCGCCGACTGCGGACCAGCAGATCAACGTGCCCGGCATGGAGGATGTCGAAACACCCGTTGGTGAAGACCACGGTCTCACCCCGGTCGCGCCGCAGGCTCAACTCAGCCAGCAATTCGTCAACCGTGCGAAGTTTGCCCGCCTGACGATCGTTTTCCAGCCGCAACTCGGCACGCACTTCTTCAACCGTGATCGGCACGCAACCGAATTTTTCCACTTCCAATCCGCCGGCGATATTGGCCAGGCGCACCGCGTCAACCAGGTCACCCCCAACCGCCACCACCGCCGCCAGCATGGCCAACACCGCGTCGCCCGCACCCGTGTTGTCATAGACGCTGCGCGGGCGGGTCGGCAGGTGCGTCCAATCCTCGGGCCCCTGCACCAGCAACGCCCCCTCACGGTCCAGGGTGACCACCAGGGCTTTGGCCCCCACCTGACGGCGCAGCACTTCGCTACGGGCGGCGATCTGCTCGATCGACCGGCAATCATCGCCCACCGCCATGAAAAGCTCACCGCGATTGGGTGTCAAAATGGTGGCACCGCGATAGCG
>JBHHVM010000598.1:0-2203 GCA_046754265.1 Phycisphaerae bacterium | reverse complement strand
CCAGACCGACGCAGCCATCAACCCGGGCAACAGTGGCGGGCCGCTCTTTAGCGCCCGGGGCCAGGTCATCGGCATCAATGGTCGCATCTCCATCGCCGCCGGTATTCGGGGCCGTTTTAACGTCGGGCTGGGCTATGCCATCTCCATCAACCAGATCAAACGGTTCATCCCCGGGCTTCGGGCAGGCCTGTTGATGCGCCACGGCACCATCCAGGCCACCGTCAACCGCGACCTGATCTTCAACGACATGCTCGAGGACGGTCCAGCCTGGCGGGCCGGAATTCGCCCGGGGGATAAGCTGCTTAGTTTCGACGGGCGCGTCCTGCATTCTGCCAACGAGTTCGCCAGCGTACTGGGCACCTATCCCGCCGACTGGCCCGTGCCGGTCACATTTGAGCGACGTGGCAGCGCTCGTCGCCGTAACGTTAATCTCGATCCGCTGTCGCTCGGGCAGAAGATCGACTTCGACCCTGACCCCCAAGTCAATCGACAAGCAGTCCAGCGCGTTCTCGCCCGGTTTCGTGAGGCGGTGGGGCTGACGGAAGCCGGACCGGCCCAATGGTGCTGGACGAGTCGCCGCCTGCGGCGTGACGGCAAGAGTCCCCCGGACGTTTTCGAGCCTTGGCGACACCGCGCAGACACCACGTTGGGGGTTTCCTTTCATACGCTGCTGGACGACCAAGGCAAGCCGGTTCGGAGCGTCACCTGCAACCTTGAACGGGCCAAGATGCTCGACGGCGACTCCGATTTCGATCTGTCGGCCGACGAGGCACTCCCATGGATCGCCCTGAACGCCATGCGACGCCACCTGTTTAGCCCCGCCCCACCGTCGGAGATGACCCACATCGGCCCAGACCATCAAACCGCGATCGGCAAGGGCGGGCAAGTGCTGGGCCGGACCCTGCTCGACCAGATCGAGCTCGAACTGCCCGGAAACCGCGCCGTCCGTTTGGCCTTCGACACCCAGACCGGCCTGCTATTTCGCGTGACCCTCCAGGACAACGTTGCGGGTTCCTACGCCGTGATCTTCATGAACGACTACAAGAACGTCGGCGGGCTCAAGTGGCCGAAACACCTCAACGTATCCACCGATTCTTCGCGTTACCTGGAAATCCGAAGCGGATTCGAGATGCCATGTTCGGAATGATCGTGATGCTGACCGCCGTCATCGCCCCATCGCCGCCCTCCAACGGTCTGGAGGACGCCATCGCGCTGGCCCAGGCCCGGACGGTCAAGCTCTATGGCCTGGGCGCCGGCCCCGAGACCGGCTACGGTAGCGGGCTCGTCGTCTCACCCGACGGGCAGGTCCTCACCACGCTATCGCTGCTGATCGACGCCACCAACATTCGGGCCGTGACGCCCGATGGCACTCTATACTTCGCCGACGTGATCGCCCGCGACCCCCGGCGCCAGATGGCCCTGTTGCAACTGCGCCCACACGACGATCCCGACGCTCCGATCGCGGACCTGCCGGCCTTTGTCACCGGTTCATCCGCATCCCTGCAACCGGGCGACTGGCTGCTGGCCGCGGGCAACCCCTTCAAAGTGGCTGAAGGCGCCGAACCTGTTTCCGTCAGCCTGGGCGTCTTCGGCGGTTTCACCCGGCTTGACGCCCGTCGCCGCCGGCAAGACTATCCCTTTCGCGGTCGCGTCCTGGTCCTGGACGCCGTCACCGCCAACCCCGGAGCGGCCGGCGGACCCGTCGTGGACGTCACCGGCCAATGGGTCGGCATGGTTGGCCGGGTCGTCGTCTCCAACCTGACCCACACGCAGTTCAATCACGCCTTCCCCGTCGAAACCTGCCTCGAATTCCTGCAACAGGCCCGCGATCCCGACTCCACGGGAATGACCCCAGCCCTCGATGACCCGACCGCCGCCATCACGCCGACGTCCCTGGGCATCGACTTGTTCGAGATGGGCTATAAGAAAAAGCTGGTCTTCATCGAACGGATCAAGCCCGGTTCGCCCGCACAGCAAGCCGGTCTGAAACCCGACGACCTCGTGGTCAGCGCCATGGGAAAGAACGTGGCCGATTTGGCTGGGTTTCGCCGAATCCTCGGCGACCTCCACGGGCCCGACGCACTACAACTTGTGGTCATTCGCAACCAGAAGCCCGTGGCCCTGAGCATCCCGCTGGAGCCTCCATCGTGAACCCCACACCTCGACGAACCGCCGGAACCGCAACGGCTATCCTCCTGCTGAC
>JBHHVM010000597.1:0-2206 GCA_046754265.1 Phycisphaerae bacterium | reverse complement strand
CCGGCGGGCCGCTCCCGCTGTGCGGCAGTTGCCACCAATCCGGGGAATGGCTCAAAACCCGCCATCAGGGGAAATTCCGCGAGACCCCACCCCAGGAGTGATCGGGCCGGCGTGGGGCTGGGTCGGCGGGCCCGGTACAACCTTCCACGCGGCGCGCCAAGCCGATCTGCGCCAAATCGCGCACCTTTTGAGCAGTTTAGCGCACCGTCCCCGTGCCTCGCGTGCGCCTGGCGCGGTCTCGCCACATCATTTGGCTGGGAAGACACGAACCGGGCCCGGTTTCGTGTGTCGGCCTCGTCCACGGTACGCCAAAGCGGGTGATCGGATTTGAACCGACGACATTCACGTTGGCAACGTGACGCTCTACCACTGAGCTACACCCGCGTAGCACCGAAATAGCATACTCCAATTCCGCCGGCTGGCAAGGCCCTGGCCCCCGCGGATTTCTGGTCGTCACCCCCCAGCCGAACCGGCCGGCGTCTTGACGGCAATGACGATCACCCCAGCCAACACCAGGATCACCCCCACCCACTGGCCCGGGGTCATCCGCTCGCCCAGCACCAGATAGGCCACTGCGGCGATGATGGCGTAGCCGCCGCCGACCATCACCGGATAGGCCAGGCTGATTTTCAGCGTCGGGCTTTGCAGGGCGAACATGTAGAAGGCGGCGTTGAGCGCGAAACAGACCAGACCGGCCAACAGGACGGGCGAGGTCAGCACCGCCCGCATCGCACCGGCTGCACCGTGCTCCAGCAGGCCCCCGCCTTCCTGAACCCGGGTCATGCCCGACTTCATCATCAGATTGGCTGACGCGTTGAGCAACAGGGCCATCATCAGGGCCAAAACATACTTCATGGTCGGTTCCTCGCTGGCAAAGACCCACAGTTGCGTCGATGGTAGGCAACCCACCCGGTCCGAGCAAGGTCGGTTTCTCGCCGGGGGCCACTCTTGCGAGGGCCGTGATGGACTCCTCTCTGATTCTTGAATAGGCTATCGCCTGCGGGTCGCAACAGCCGTTGGCCGCCGGATTGCCTTTCGGGCAAGGGGGCCATGGCTTCCAAACCGAGAAGTCTTTTCTTGAAATGGAGAGTTGTTCCATGCGCCGATGGATGATCGACCGATCCGGATTGCCCCTCACTCTGCTTTTGATCCTGTCGTCGGCATTGGCCGGTTGCCGTACCACCGCCCCGACCGGCCTCGACCACGACGGGCAGGTCGCCAAGTATCTCAAGGATCGCTATACCAAGCACGAGTTCCAGATTCCCATGCGCGATGGGGTTCGGCTGTTCACGGCTGTCTATTCCCCCAAGGACACTTCCAAGACGTACCCGTTCCTGATCTTCCGCACGCCCTATAGCTGCAATCCCTACGGCCAAGACGAGTTCCCCTCCCGCATGGGTTCGTTTAGCCATCTTGTCGAGTCCGGTTTCATATTTGTCCGGCAGGACGTGCGTGGCCGATTCATGTCCGAGGGGCAGTTCGTCAACATGCGCCCGCACATCGACAACAAGCAAAGCCCCACCGACATCGACGAGAGCAGCGACACCTACGACACCATCGAATGGCTGATCCACAACGTGCCCAACAACAACGGCCGGGCCGGGATGTGGGGCATTTCATACCCGGGGTTCTACGCCGCAGCCGGCATGATCGACGCCCACCCGGCGCTGAAAGCCGTCTCACCCCAGGCACCCATCGCCGATTGGTATTTCGACGACTTCCACCATCACGGGGCCTTTTTCCTACCGCACTTCTTCGGCTTCTTTTATACTTTTGGGCAAGCTCGCCCCGAACCGACCACCGAATGGGGCGAACGCTTCGACTACGGCACGCCCGACGGGTACGAGTTCTACATGGACCTCGGCCCGCTCAAGAACATCAAAGAGCGCTATTACAAGGACGACATCGCCTATTGGGACAAAGTCGTCGCCCACCCCAATCGCGACGCATTTTGGAAGGCTTGCGACATCCTGCCGCATCTGCACAACGTCGCCCCCGCCGTGATGACCGTGGGTGGCTGGTTTGACGCCGAAGATCTGTATGGGCCGCTGAAAATCTACCGCTCGGTGGAAGAAAAGAACGCCGACATCTTCAACGTGCTGGTCGTGGGCCCCTGGCGACACGGAGGCTGGGCCCGCGGCGAGGGCAACCACCTCGGCCAGGTGCGTTTTCCGGACAAGCCGTCCCAATTCTACAAGACCCACAT
>JBHHVM010000596.1:0-2228 GCA_046754265.1 Phycisphaerae bacterium | reverse complement strand
CAGCCCCGAGCATCCCCCGCCCCATCGCCGCAACGCCCCCGAAGATTTCCAAAAAAGAAAACACCGCCGAGCCCGAGGGCGTCGACGGTGCTTTCCGGAGGGGAAAGAAGCCAATTGTTGAGTGGGCCCAATGGCCCGGTACTGAATACCCCCTTATGAGTCCGTTTTGAGGTCAGCGCAGCTGCCCCGCGCGATGCGTCCTGTATATCGGCAGAACTCCGCCAGCCTCTTGTTCTTTTCTACGACTATTCTACGCATGAGCAAGCATAATTCCTCGATGAATTCACGTATTTTTACCGGACCTGCATTTATCGCCCTAACAGGCCGCAAATCCACAAGAGACACATTTCGTACATCCCTCCGTGAATATAAGCACTGCTTTACATTCCGGGCATACCACTTTATAATGCTCTTCAAAGGCGGAGCGTCCGCCCCCGGCGTCCATTGCCGAGGGCGGATGCTCATTCCCGCCGTGGCGCTTGGGGTTGCTGTGTCCGTTTCCATTCCGGCCCTTCAGCGTGGCTGGCCCATGGCCGTTCGTCCCATTCGGGCGTTTTGCCGAAGCCACTTCCCGATCCAACTCCACCGGGTCGAATTCGCCCAGCAACAGATTCTTGAGCCCGAAGCGGCTCTTGGCCCGCTCGTATTTCTGGAGTGCCCTGGCCAACGCATCCCCCAGGCTCATGATCTTGCCTTCTTTGGTGGATAGCTGAAGACTCGAGCCGATGCCTTTGAGTTGGCGGACCACATGCTGCAACGCCCCGCCGGACCTCAGCCATAAGCTGACCATCCGGCAGATGGCTTCCAGATCGCTGTTGGCCAGGTCACCGCCTTTTCCCAACTGCGCAAACACCTCCAGCTCGCGCTCGCTGTGCGGGTCCACCGTGATCTGCACGTGCATGTTGCCAAAGGGCGTCATCTGCCGGGTTCGCACCGCGCTGGCAATGTCGGCCAATTCCACCGGGTCCAGCATGGGCGGAGCCGAGGTTGATTTGGCCTGCTGACCGCCCTGCTCAGCACCCGTCCCTTTTTCGCGGCTCATCGGCTGACCCTGGCGGCAGCCGTCCCGGTAAATGGTCACGCCCTTACAGCCGGCCTGGTAGCTCATCTCATAAATGGACGCGACCTCATCCATCGTGGCCGAGTTGGGGAAGTTGATGGTCTTGGAGATGGACGAGTCGCAATGACGCTGGAAGGCCGCCTGCATGTTGACGTGCCACTCGGGCGACACGTCGTGCGCACAAACAAACACGCGCCGAAGCTCGTCCGGGATGGCTTCCAAATTAGCGAGGGTGCCATCCGTGGCAATGCGATCCATCATTCCCTCGCTGAGTATTCCCTGGTCTCGAACGGCCCGCTCGAAAACCGGGTTCATTTCCACCATAGGCCTCTCGGAGCGGTCCTGGCCCTTGAGCACGTTGCGATAGAACACCAGGCCAAACAGCGGTTCGATGCCGCAAGAGCAGCCGGCAATGATGCTGATGGTGCCCGTGGGGGCCACCGTCGTGCTGCACGCGTTGCGCATCCGCCGCCCTTGGACCGTGTCCCAAGTGCTTCCCTTCCAATTTGGGAAGCAACCTCGGTCCTCGGCCAGAAGCTCGCTGGCCCGGTGGGCTTCGTCGTTGACGAACTTCATGAACCGTTCGCCCCACTCCAGACCTTCGTCGCTGTTGTAGGCCACCCCCAACGAGTAAAGGGCATCGGCGAAACCCATGATGCCCAGGCCGATCTTGCGGTTGGCCTTGCACATCTCCTCAATCTCGGGCAGCGGGTAGCGGTTGGCGTCGATCACGTCGTCGAGGAAGCGCACTGAATCGTGAACCGTCTCCCGCAGACCCTCCCAATCCACCTGGGCGTCCGCGGTGCCCGCACGGCGAATGAACTTGTTGAGGTTGACGCTGCCCAGGTTGCACGCTTCATACGGCAGCAAGGGCTGCTCACCGCAGGGATTGGTGGCCTCGATCCGCCCCACGAGCGGGGTGGGGTTGGCCTGGTTGATGCGGTCGATGAACACCACGCCCGGCTCACCCGTCTGCCACGCATGTTTGACAATAATCTGCCAAATGTCCCCCATGGTATAAACCGCCACGTCCACCACGGGATCTTTGCCCGGGGCCACCGGAATGAGCGTGTGAAGATCGTAGCTGGCAATCTCGGCATCTTTGGGAATGACGAACCGGTCGCCGTTCCGCGGGTTAACCACCACATGCGCGGCGCTGGCATCAGCC
>JBHHVM010000595.1:0-2233 GCA_046754265.1 Phycisphaerae bacterium | reverse complement strand
TATTGCCGCCCGTGCAAGGGTTGTCGCCTTCGACACCGCTGTTGTCGCCGTCATCCGGAACCCCGTCACCGTCATCATCGGGATCGCAGGCGTCACCGTCACCGTTGCCGTCGGTGTCGAGTTGATCAAGGTTGGAATCGTTCAGGCAGTTATCGCAGTCGTCGATGAGACCGTCGCCATCGGAGTCGGGTTCGCAATCGTCGCGGACACCGTTGGAGTTGCAATCGCAAACGGTGGTGGGGTTGGCGTCGGCGATGCCCGGATGGAAGTCCGAACAGACCGGACTGACCAGGCCGGTGTTCGGGCCCACGTCATGGACCCAATCCACACCCGCTGTAGCCATCTGGATTCCGTTGGGATCACAGTCCAAGCAGAAGTCCAGCACCCGCACATCCAGAGGATTACTCACCCTGGTGAACACGAACTGGGGACACACCGCCAGGGCCGAATCGAAGGTGCCGCCATTGCAATGCGTCTTGGTGGCCGTCAGCGAACTGGGAGGCTGCGGGCCATTGACAATCACCCGCACATCCCACTGCACCGGGTTCTGCCCGCCGTTGGAGGTGATGTCCACCGGGGCGCAACTCACCAGGTTCAGGGCCACCAATTCGATGGCCACCGGCGCTGACGGTTGCGGGAAGGGCGCCGACACGTCGCAGCGAGCAAACGGATCAGCTGAGCGTAGCACCAGCGTATCAGCGTCGCCGTAGTTCAGCGGGCCGAACCCTGGGATGTCGATGATGCCCAGCGGGTCGCCTCGGAAGCATATCTGACCGCTGAAGGGATCCGACCCCGGGCCGAAGAAGTCGGCGGGAATGGGACAGGCCCCTGGAGCGCTGAAATCCTCGCAGTTGTTCAGACCGGCTGCGGTGACCCAGGGATCGATGTGCCCGGGGCCCGGCACACAACCCGCCACGCCGCGTGGAAAGGTCGGGCAGTTCGAAACCGGCACGAACTCGTGGGTCCACTGGGTAGCGGTGTGGATCACGTTCATGACCAGCGTTTCGCATTCGCTGTTGTCGCCCAGGTAGTTGCCGCCTCGAATGAGGCAGTCCGCCTGGGTGGTGATGATGCAGTTGGGGTCGGGCAGAATAATACCGCAGGGCCCCACGACCGGCGGCAGGCAGCAGGCCCCGGTGGCACAGACGGCCGTGAGGCAATCCGTTCCGGGCCCCTGGGGCGTCCCGCCCTGGGAGGAGCAAACGGCAGGATCATCGTCGGAACAGCCGCCACCGGGGAAGCAGCAGGCTTCGGTCGGGCCGTTGGTGCAGATGGCGGTGAGGCAATCCGTCCCGGGGCCCTGGGGTATCCCGCCCTGGGACGAACAAACGGCAGGATCATCGTCGGAACAGCCGCCACCGGGGAAGCAGCAGGCTTCGGTCGGGCCGCTGGTGCAGATGGCACTGAGGCAGTCCGTTCCGGGGCCCTGAGGGAAACCGCCGTTTGCGGGACATTCATTGAGTGGCTCCAGATCGAGGCAGCCTCCGCCGGGTATGCAACAGGCTTCGGTACCGCCGCCTGCGCAGAGGAAGCCGTCGGTATTGCAGGTAGTCCCTGGTCCCAGAGGCGTGTCCCCGTTGGTCGAGCAAACGAAAGGATCCTCGTCGATACAGCCGCCCGCCAGTAAGCAGCAGGCTTCGGTGCCGCCAATCAGGCAGCCGGCGGGGCAAAAGGACCCAGCGCCCTGGTAGGATCCGCCGATCTGGGCGCAAGTAATCGCATCAATTCCATCGATGCAACCGCCGGGCACACAGCACGCACCCAGGCCGCCCCGGGCCTGTTGACCGTCTAGCGGCGTTGCGTGGGACGCGGGGGAAATCTTGTCGCTCAAGGCGGCTGCCCTGGCCGACGCCGCGGTCGAACCTCCGATTAAGGTTGTGACCCCCACCAAAAGTGCGCTGCACAATAGTGCCACCAGCGCCAACCTGATTCCGCGAGTCGATGATCGATGGTCCATGACCGTTCTCCGCCTGAGAGTGGTGTTTTGTCGTGTGAACGACGAAAGGTGATCGACGTGCCGCGCCGGCCCCTCTTTCCGCACTTGCATGGCTTCAGGCTCCTGACGCCCGTTCAGTGCTGGGTCGCGAAAAAAACAAAAGGGGGCGTCCAGCACACGACAGGCGGCTTCCCCACCGCGACGAAATCGCGGTCCCTGATCTGCCTTAACCGCCAGTACGAACTAGTGGTTCATTCCATCTCAATCTGCGGGTAGAGCCTTCTTAGCTTGATCCTT
>JBHHVM010000594.1:0-2234 GCA_046754265.1 Phycisphaerae bacterium | reverse complement strand
GGCGAAGATGCGTTCAAGCCTGTCGATCGCCTCTCCGGCGGCGAGCAGAGCCGGGTCCGCCTGGCCAAGCTGGTCTTGTCCGCTCCACAGGTGCTCATCTTGGATGAACCCACCAACCACCTGGACATCCCCTCGCGCGAAGCCCTCGAAGAAGCCCTGTCCGGCTTTGACGGCACCATTCTGGCTGTCAGCCATGACCGCTATTTCCTGGACCGCATGGCCACCCGGCTGCTGGTCATCGATTCGGGGGGACACCGGCTGTTTCACGGCAACTACTCCGAGTACCGCCGAATTCTCGATGCCGAGGCCGCTCAGACTGGCGCCGCCACCAAGACCCAACCGGGCCCCAAACCGGCGCGGGCCCGGCGCCGGCGGGCCCAGGCCAGCCAACCCGCGTCACCCTATGACAGCCTGACTCTCGAAGCGTTGGAGGAACTTATTCTAGCCAAGGAGGCCCGATTGGAGGAGGTCCACCAGCAGTTCGGTAGCGAACAGGTCTACCGCGATCCCCAAAAGACGCGCGGGCTGCAGTCGGAGCTCCAATCCCTGAAAGAGGAGTTGACCGCCCTGAATCGAGCGTGGGAGGAACGGGCGAACGACACCTGAAACAAAGGGGTCAGGACTCTTTGTTTTGAGTTTTCCGATCGGGGCGAACTCTGGGACGCCCCCGGGGGCGAAGCGTCGACTCCAGCCCCAGGCGGCGTGCCGTCGTTTTCACCCAACCGGCATCGCCCAGGGGGCTGCCTCGCCGCAGGCATTGACGCACCGCATCCATCTCCTGCTCGCTCAACGGCTCATTCACTTGCCCGACCCAGTTGGGTCGCCGAGCACTTGGCCAGGGAGATAGAAGTTTGGGAGCAGGCTCGACCTTTTGCACCCAACGCCAAAGCGATCCCCAACGCCAGTCTTCCGCACGCGTCACCAAACCGGCCCGAAGCGCGTTGCGTTCGACGTAACGGCAGACCACATGGAAATGGTGGTCGTCTTGCACCGTAAAACTCTTGAAACGTCCTTGATAAACGTGGCCTTCGCCCGACGTATGGTAGTGGGCGTGGTAGCGCATGGTGTGCGTGCCCGTCACCCAGCGAAGCAATTGGCTCACCAGACCGTCCCGGGTCGGCCTGAGCACCATGTGCCAATGGTTGGGCAGCACCTGATAGGCCAGCAAGTCAACCGCGTATCGTTCGAGTCCTTCAGCCAGAATCCGCTCGAACGCTTCAAAATCGCCGTGCTTGTGGAAGATCGTCCCGCGAGCATTCCCTCGATTCAAGACGTGGTAAATGGCACCGGCTTCATCAGCACGTGGAGGTCTGGGCATCACGCCACCCTACCAACACCCACGCTTGAAATCAATGAGTCCTGACCCCTTTATTTCTCCCAGCCTTACGAAACCACGATCCTGGCCGTATAATCCAGCCCGCTTTGGCAGACGTTGCGAAGGAAGGAGTTATCGTGAAAATTACCACAGTTCTCGACCTCATTGACATAGGCTCAATGGCCCTCCCGGAGTTCCAGCGCGGCTATGTCTGGAATCGGGAGCAGGTCCGGGGCCTGATGCACTCCCTCTACAAAAAACACCCGGTCGGTAGCCTGCTGGTCTGGGTCACGAAGACGGAGACCGCCGAGACGCGTGGCGACGGTGAACTGCCTCCCGGGACCGTCAAGCTCCTCCTGGACGGCCAGCAACGCATCACCTCACTGTACGGCATCATCCGAGGCACGCCGCCCAAATTTTTTGATGGGAACGCCCAGGCTTTCACTGGCCTCCACTTTCACCTGGAAGACGAGGTGTTCGAGTTCTACTCCCAAACGAAGATGAAGGACAATCCGCTCTGGATCAGCGTCACCGAACTCATGCAGATCGGGTCCGGTAAGGCCATCGAGCGGCTGGTCAAGATGCCGGACTTGGCCGCGAACCTGTCGGACTACATCAATCGCCTCAACGCCATCGACGCGATCAAGCAGATTGAACTCCACGGCGAGGAGGTCACCGGCGAGGACAAGACCGTTGACGTGGTTGTGGACATCTTCAATCGGGTCAACAGCGGTGGCACCAAGCTCTCGAAGGGCGACCTCGCGCTCGCCAAAATCTGCGCAGAGTGGTCCGACGCCCGCGACGAGATGAAACAACGACTGGCGAAGTGGCGGAAGGCCGGATTCACCTTCCGGCTGGAGTGGCTCCTGCGCAACGTCAACGCGATCCTGACCGGGGAGGCCCTATTCTCGGCGCTCAA
>JBHHVM010000593.1:0-2235 GCA_046754265.1 Phycisphaerae bacterium | reverse complement strand
GCAGCTCCGCGAGGCGGGCCTGGCCCTCGGCTAGGGGCGGGCGCAATAAAACGCGACAGCGAACGTTTGGACGGGCAAGCAGGTCTGCCAGAACGTAGTGGCCCAAGAAGCCGGTCGCGCCGGTTAGAAGTACGTCCAAGTCTCCGTTGGCCATCAGTTGTGCCTTACCATTTCGGGTTGTCCGAGCCCCAGCAGGGGTCCAGCCGGTGGATTCTTGCCAGGCGAATGCTGCGTCGTTGACGGTGGGGCTGGTGTGACGATGTCGTTGCCGCCGAACAGCGCTTCCAAGGCCGACCAAAACCCGCCAAACCAATGGCTGCTGGCCGATTCGATCCCGTCTTCGAGTTCGTCCAGCCAGAATTGCGACCAGGCTTGGGAACGCCACGATCGATACGCCGACCGGGCCGCATCGGCTGACGGTCCTTCTTGAGGCGGCGGCAATCCCAGGCTGGTCCCACCCTCGAGGAACTGAATCTCGGCTTCAGGCCCGGCACACAGACAGTGTGAGAAGACGACCCTTCGTGAGGGGCGGTGCCACATCACGGCAGCAGCCATGAGCGTACCCGCCTGGATCAATGTTGCATTGCTCGGAAACACCATCTGCACGTGATCGTGCGACAACTCCTTGACCAGCCCAGGCCAACGATTCAGGGCGTACCCACCTCGTTGGGCGTACCTCGATTCCACTTGCCAGGCGTCGCTGGCCAAGACGTCGGCCAGAACGCATTCGTGTTGGCGGGAAAGCACCGGGGCTAAGCCCGCATCGCTCAAGACGATGGACTTTCGCGGGGCGGCCGGGTCCGGCCCGTCGAAAAACGGGTTGCCCCACCGGCACCGGGTGCATCGGGAGCAAAAGTAAAGCCGCTTCAACGCCCAGTAGTATCCCCGGCGCCATCGCCGCCCGGCTTCGGCTTCGCCGAGCTTGACCCGTTCGTCGCCGAAACGATCCCAAAGTGCCCGCTTGTGTTCCACGATGCGCAAGGCGGCCCGAATACCATCGTCGCCCGCCTGAGATTTCGGCGAGGCCATCGGTCCGTAAAGATGCTTGAGAAACGGATTGATGCCCGGGCCGGCGTGCATGGGGTGGGCATACAGCGTGTGCCCCACTCTGACATCGTGAAGGCAAACCACTGAGACGACAGCCCCCTCGGTGATGCCGTTTCCGTTGACCGGAAAGATTACGCGCAGATAAGCGCGGGTAAGCATCTTGTGGAGAATCGGTATCGGCTCGATCGTCAAACCGATCGCCCCCAATGTATCTTGCAGCGCCCGAACGGGTGGACTGGCCAACACCGCGGTCAGATGATCGTGGATGTTGGACCGCTTGGACAGGGCTGGGGACAGGGCGCACTTCATGCCGTCGATGACCTCCGGACCGGTCATGATTCGCCTCCAGCTTCTCGTGACACGGCGTGGCAGTCCAAACTTTGGAGATAGGTGATGACCAACCAGATCTGCTCGCGGGCCAGCTTGTCGCCGAACGCCGGCATGGCCGTCGTGGTTTCGTTCGGATAGTCCACCACCTCGCCGGCCCCGTCGCGAATGATGCGAAACCAACGGCGCGGGGCGCCGCGATGGATCGTGGCGGCGAATCGATTCTGGAAGGTCTTGAAATCATTGGCAGGATGGCCTGCCAACACAGACGGTCCCTGGCCTCTAGCGTCCTGGCCGTGGCAGCGGGCGCAGTGCAGCTTATAGATGACCGCCCCCCGGCTGACTGCCTGGGGTTGGCGGTGGGCGTCGAACGGATTCCGCGTCGAGCTGAGATCCTCGTCTCGACGGAGTACCTCGGCCGGGGTCAGACCCCGTTCCCGCGCCATCCAATTGGCGAATCCGAGCCGCCCGTTCAGGTTGACCTGGTTCACCGCCTCGAAGTAGGCCGCCTCATCCTGTGGATCGATGGCCACCGACAGCGGTTGCGGACCGGCGCAACTACCGACGCCCCATAGCAGAAGCGTTACGGCTATCCACCGATCCGGGCCTCGGAGTGCGAGGCGCCGGTCTGGACCTTCGACTTTCGATTTTCGACTTTCGACTTTGGATTTTTGGTGTGTTTTCAACCCGGAATGACTCCTACCTGGACGATGACACCATGTTGCACGCCGCCAGGTATTCCTTGGCAAACTCCGGCGGAAAAACTTCCAGCAGGTACTCGTTCTCAATCCAGAACTCGACGACGCGGAAGACCCGGCGGCGGTGGACCTCAGCCCTCCAGCCGTATTTGGCCGCGATCTC
>JBHHVM010000592.1:0-2236 GCA_046754265.1 Phycisphaerae bacterium | reverse complement strand
GGTCAAGCGATGGGCAGGCCCGCTTGAGGCGGGCGGTGCGGGTCGATACCCTGGAAGTGGGAGTTCGAGTTGCGAGTTTCGAGTTGAACGGCAAAGCCCCTGGGCCGATTGGGCGTCGTTCGAGGAGTGGGCAGTGCCCAACGTCAAGACCAAGTGGTATCAGGCGGGTCTGAACTTCACGTGTACGCAGTGTGGCCACTGCTGCAGTGGGCCGCCGGGGTATGTGTGGGTCACCCGCCGGGAGATTAAGGGCATCGCCGAGTATTTGGACCGCAAAGACGGGAAGTTGGCCCCGTCGCAATTGCGGCGCGTGGGCCTTCGGCACAGCCTGACGGAAAAAAGCAACGGAGATTGCATCTTCTTGGTGCGCCAAAATGGGAAGGCGACGTGCAGCATCTATCCGGTTCGCCCGGTGCAGTGCCGCACCTGGCCGTTTTGGGATGGGAATCTTCATTCGCCGGACGATTGGAATCGCGCGGCTGAAACGTGTCCGGGAATCAATCGCGGCCAACACCACGACTTTGTGACCATCGAAACGCGGCGCCGTCAAACGTGAATTCGGGGCACGAAGGCAACCAGGCAACCAGGCAACAAGGCAACAAGGCGAATAGCGAATGGTGAATTGTGAGTTGCCTTTGTCTGATCTTCGCCGTTGTGCGGCCGACCCGGCCTTCGTGGAACGGATGGCGGGGCTGTATGAGGAGCTGGACGGTCAGATCAGCGTTCGTAGCCCCGTGTGCGTCAATCGGGGGGCGTGCTGCCGGTTCGGGGAGTTTGGCCACCGGTTGTTCGTGACCACCGCGGAATTGGCCAATTTTTTGGCCCGCCTGGATGGGCCCATTCGGCCGGCCGAAGGGTGGGACGCCTGCCCGTATCAGGAGCGGGGACGGTGCAGCGTCCGGGCGGGCCGACCTGGCGGGTGTCGGATCTTCTTCTGCGACTCGGCCGGCCTGGGATGGCAGGAGCGGGTCACCGAGGCGTTTTTGGACCGCATCAGGCGGGTCCATCAGGATTTCGGGCTGCCCTACGTCTATCTGGATTGGCTGGCTGCCCTGGATCAGTTGGGCGAAGTTGACACCGCCGCCCGCCAGCCCGTAGGATAACGACCCATTGCCAGGCTCCGACGGGGCCTGTGGCGATGGCCCCGCGGGCTCGGCGCCCGTGACGCGGGTTGATTCCCAAAACTTTGCAGGAGCTTTTCAATGCATCGTTTTCTATGCAGCCTGCTGCTGGCCGGTTGCCTGATGATCTCGGCTGGCTGCGTCCAACTGACCAAGGAAATGCAGGTGGCCAATCGCTCGGTGATCCGCGGGGTCACCGAGGACCGCACCATGACCGAGAGCTATACCGAGCACTTGCACCGGCTCAATGCCGTGGTGGACTTAGATGCCCGGGCCTTAGTGGATGACATCGACCTGTTCTGGCAGCGCGACCGGGAGACCCGGCTGACGCGCTGGGCGACGCCGTAGGGTCCGGTCAGGCGGTTGGCGGTTTCGACGGGCCAGTCGAGATTCTGGATTGACGGTTTACCCGGCCCGGGCGCGTCAAGGCGCCTCGGCCGGTTTCTTTGTGCGCCGGTTCGGGCCAATCCAACTGCAAGGCGAATCAGGTTGGCAGACATTGGGTCTGTGGGGGGGGGTAGAGAGAGCCTTTCGCATCCCACGCCTCTGTCGAGGCTTTGGAAAAGGAGAGTGACGCATGCAGGCCAACCTCTGTCGTCGGGCCAGCGCGAACCCGCCCCGTTTGGCGAAATGGTTGACCCTCTGCGGGTTTGGCTGCGCTTTGGCGCTGGGATCGGCCAGATGCGCCACCAATCCCAGCGGCGGTCCGGGCGGTGGATCTGAGGGAGTCGCCGACGATCCTTCAGATGGGGTTGAGGGCGGCAGCGGAGCCGATGGAGTGCCTGAACCGGTCACCCAAGTCGCGCTGCGTTTGGTGGCTGACGGGTTAACTTCCCCGACCGGGCTGACAGACGCCGGTGACGGGTCGGGCCGGTTGTTCGTTTTGGATCAGGTGGGCCAGGTTCGGATCATCGATGCCGGGGGCACGCTGCTGGCTGAGCCGTTCCTGGACGTGTCGGATCGGATGGTGTCGCCCATGCCCGACTTCGACGAGCGGGGATTGTTGGGGATCGCCTTCCACTCGGACTATGCCGCCAACGGGCGGTTCTTTATCTACTATTCGGCGCCGGCCGACGCGCAGACCCCACAGGATTTCGATTCTCAGAGCCGGGTGT
>JBHHVM010000591.1:0-2240 GCA_046754265.1 Phycisphaerae bacterium | reverse complement strand
ACTCCAGCAAATCAAGGGCCGGGTTCAGCCCCGGCCCGACGAAAACTCGCTATTCGATTACCTTGGTCACCACGCCCGAGCCCACCGTTCTGCCGCCTTCGCGAACCGCAAAACGCAAGCCCTGCTCCATGGCGATGGACTTGCCCAGCTCCACCAACATGGTGATGTTGTCGCCCGGCATGCACATTTCCGCCCCGCCCAACAGGTTCAACGAGCCGGTCACGTCGGTGGTGCGGAAGTAGAACTGCGGGCGATAGCCGCTAAAAAACGGCGTGTGGCGCCCGCCCTCTTCTTTGGTCAGCACGTAGACTTCCGACTCGAACTTGGTGTGCGGCGTGATCGTTTTGGGCGCCGCCAGCACCATGCCGCGTTCGATGTCCTTGTTCTTGGCACTAAACTCCACGCCGCGAAGCAACACGCCGACGTTGTCACCGGATTGCCCTTCGTTGAGCGTCTTGTTGAACATCTCCACGCCGGTGACGGTGGTGGTGGCAATTTCTTCCTTGATGCCGACCATCTCCACTTTTTCGCCGACTTTGACCATGCCCCGTTCGATTCTGCCGGTGGCCACAACCCCCCGGCCCTTGATGTTGAACACATCTTCAACGCTCATCAAGAAGGGCTGGTCCACGATCCGGGTCGGCTCGGGAATATGCTCATCGATGGCATCCATCAACTCCTGGATGCACTTGGTCGCCGCTTCATCCTTGGGGCTGTTCAGCGCCGGCAATGCCGAGCCCCGAATGACCGGTGCATCATCACCGGGGAAGTCGTACTTGGTCAGCAACTCTCGGACCTCTAGTTCCACCAGGTCCAGAAGCTCCTCGTCGTCCACCAAGTCCACCTTGTTCATGAACACCACCAGGTAAGGCACGTTGACCTGACGGGCCAGCAGAATGTGCTCCCGCGTCTGGGGCATGGGGCCGTCGGCGGCCGAAACCACCAGAATGGCCCCGTCCATCTGGGCGGCGCCGGTGATCATGTTCTTGACGTAGTCGGCATGGCCCGGGCAGTCGATGTGGGCGTAGTGCCGCTTTTCGGTTTCATACTCCACGTGCGAAGTCGCAATGGTCAGAATCTTGGTGGCGTCGCGACGACCCTGAGATTCTGAAGCCTTGGCCACCTCGTCGTAGGAAATCTCCTTACAAAAACCCTTGGCCGATTGCACCATGGTGATCGCAGCCGTGAGCGTCGTCTTGCCGTGGTCCACGTGGCCAATGGTGCCCACGTTGACGTGCGGTTTCGTTCTTTCAAAGACTTCCTTGGCCATCCGTCACATTCCTCCACTCGGTTCGACCGTCAGGTCGATGTCTCGATCACTTTATTCTCGCCGCCAAAGCTCGCCCAGAGCCGTGCGGCGAACAGACCGCCTATCTTAAAATTTCGGCCTTCGATCCGCTCGGACCGACCCAGCCGAACAACACTTGCTGCCATTGCCCCGGGCACGCTCCACAACATCGCCTACCCAACACCGGATCATCGCTTCCAAAACTTCCCAAGGACGAAGCTGCTGATGGGACTCGAACCCATGACCTCGTCCTTACCAAGGACGCACTCTACCAACTGAGCTACAGCAGCATCATTGGGTTGTCACCGGTTGCACCACCAACGCTCAATGGCCCCGAGTCGGGCTCGGCGTGTCTGCGCAAACGCCGATTAGCCCGCCCCATACGGGTGTCCCAAAAGCCACCGGCTGTCGCGGACCGCACGGCTGTCACGACCGCTTCTCCCCACGATCCGCGGAGAATTCGACGAGTATAGGGCGGGTTCTTGACCTGTCAAACGCAAAAAAACCAAGATTCACCTTGCAGCCGAAGCGAAGGCCGCATCGTCGGCCATGGCCAAGGGCCCCCGCCAAGCTCTACCCGCCGGGCCTTGGGGAACACCATTGACACTTATTTTTCTGTTGTCACCATTTAATTCTGCCCATGTGGCGAGTTTCAAAACTGGTTGTACAGCCCATCACCATGAGGTACGATGGCCCGTCTGGCCGACGGACCGGCCTGCACCGGAGGAGGGCCCACCGTAGATCCCAGCAGCCCGGCCACGCCCTTCGGAACCCGGAAACACCACAGCGACATCCTGAACGCCCAGCCGACACCGCCCAAGGATGGGACCTTTGGCTTCCAGTAAGGACGAACTCTTGAAACCCAGCCGAGTCGAACAACAGCCTGTGACCGAATCACGACGGGCCCGATCCCGGAACCAACCCTCCGCGACCACGGTTCATCGGCCCGGTT
>JBHHVM010000590.1:0-2241 GCA_046754265.1 Phycisphaerae bacterium | reverse complement strand
GATGTAGAAAACCAGCCCCATCGCAAGTGGGACACGCTGACCGAAAAAGAGCAAAGCGACGTCATCAACCGCCATCGCCTGGCCTACCTCGACGAGGTGCCGGTCAACTGGTGCCCCGCCCTGGGCACGGTGCTGGCCAACGAGGAGGTGACCGCCGAGGGGCTTAGCGACCGGGGCAATCATCCGGTTTTTCGCCGCCCCTTGCGGCAATGGATGTTGCGGATCACCAAATACGCCGACCGGCTGCTCGACGAACTGGAGAAAGTCGACTGGCCCGAAGCCATCAAGCTCATGCAGCGCAACTGGATAGGCCGCAGCACCGGGGCGGAGGTCGATTTCCCCATTGTCTCGGGCGGGCCCGACGCTCCCACCGTGGACGACGAGCAAGCCTGGCGACAGTCGCGAAGCCAAGGCGGCTATCCCTCCGGTCCGGAAGCTTCGGTTATTCGCATCTACACCACCCGGCCCGACACGCTTTTCGGGGCGACGTATATGGTCTTGGCCCCGGAACACCCGCTGGTCGAGAAAATCACCACGCCCGACCGCCGGGGGGCTGTCCAAAACTACGTCAACTCCGCCATCCATAAGTCCGAGTTGGACCGGACGGCTGACTCCAAGGCCAAGACCGGCGAATTCACCGGATCCTACGCTTTGAACCCCGTCACCGGCCAACGGATTCCCGTCTGGGTGGCTGACTATGTGATGATGGGCTACGGCACCGGCGCCATCATGGCGGTGCCTGCCGGTGACACTCGAGATTTCGAGTTCGCTAAGAAGTTCGACCTGCCCATCGTGGCGGTGGTGCAGCCTCCGCACGCGTGGTTTCACGAGCAGATCGAGCGCAACGGTCTGGACGCCGAGTACTGCGCCCGGCACGGCAAGCCCGACCTGCCCGCGCACGTCACCCACTCAGCCACCGCCGCAGCAGCCACGCTGGGGGGCATCACCTGCCAGGATGCCGGCGCCATGCTGGACGGTGACGCCGGTTGGGTCGAGCAGGTGGCGATTCCCCTCCATGCCGAAGACCCCGGCGTCTTCGTCGAAGCCTTCACCGGCCAAGGCCTGGCCATCCATTCCGCCCAGTTCGATGGGCTGCCCTCTGCCGAGGTCGAGACCAAGATCACCCAATGGCTGGCTGAGCAGGGCACCGGAAGGTCAGCCGTCAACTATAAGATCCGCGATTGGATTTTCAGCCGGCAAAAATATTGGGGCGAACCGTTTCCGGTCCTGCACCGCCCCGACGGCCAGGTGGTCGGCATGGACGCACACGACCTGCCGTTGGAACTGCCGGAGATGGAAGACTTCAAACCCACGCCCTGCGATCCGGACGACGATGTGCTGCCCGAACCCCCGCTGGGCCGAGCGTCGCAGTGGGTCAACGTCAATGTCGACGGCCAGTCTTGCCGCCGTGACACCAACACCATGCCCCAGTGGGCGGGTTCTTGTTGGTATTACCTACGCTTTTGCGACCCGGCCAACAACTCCGAAGCCTGGAACATGATGGCGGAGGACTATTGGATGCCGGTGGACCTCTACGTCGGCGGGGCTGAGCATGCCGTGCTCCACCTGCTCTATGCCAGATTCTGGCACAAAGTTCTGTTCGACCTGGGCCACGTTTCGGGCACCGAGCCGTTCGGTAAGCTCATCAACCAGGGTATGATCCAGGCCTTTGCCTACAAAGATGGCCGGGGGGCCACCATCGCCGCGGACAAGGCGGTCGAAGTGGCCGAGGGCAAGTTCGAGCACAAAGACACCCGCGAACCCCTCGAGCAGATCATCGCCAAGATCAGCAAGTCACTCAAGAACGTGGTCAGCCCCGACGAGATCGTGGCTGAATACGGCGCCGACGCCTTTCGCCTGTACGAGATGTTCATGGGCCCCATCGAGGCCTCGAAACCCTGGAACACGCGCGACGTGCCGGGTGTCTTCCGCCTGCTCAATCGCGTTTGGCGCCTGGTGGTTGACGAGCAGACCGGCGACCTCTCGCCCGCTCTGGCCGACGTCGGGCCGGGCCCGGACGTCGAGCGTATGCTGCACAAGACCATCAAGAAAGTCGGGCAGGATATCGAGGCTCTTAAGTTCAACACCGCCATCGGCCAACTGTTCGACTTCGTCAACCTGCTCACGCCGCTGAAGCAACGCCCCCGCCGTGCCGTCGAGACCTTTGTGCTGGTCCTGGCCCCGTTTGCCCCCCACCTAGCCGAGGAACTCTGGCAACGACTGGGACACAGCGAGTCACTG
>JBHHVM010000589.1:0-2252 GCA_046754265.1 Phycisphaerae bacterium | reverse complement strand
GAGGTGGCCAGCAGGTTACCGTCTGGATGGACTTTGGGGGCGTCGGGTTTCAGGGCTTCCAGCGGATCGGTGACCGGGGTAAGCACTTCGTAATCGACGTGGATCCGTTGGGCCGCCCGCCGGGCCGTGTGCTGATCCTCGGCCACGACGATGGCCAGGATGTCACCCACGCAACGGGTCTCCTCGCCCACGGCTACCAGGATCGGCCAATCCTGCACGATCAGCCCGACGTAGCGCTGGCCGGGCACGTCCTCGGCCCGGATCACCCGATGCACGCCGGGCATGGCCAGGGCTGCGGCTGGGTCGATGGATTTGACGCGGGCCCGGGGGTGATCGCTGAAGCGCATGGCTGCGAATAGCGCCCCGTCGATCTGGATGTCATCCACGTAGCGGAAATCGCCCAGCACGAACTCCTGCCCGCGGTAACGGTCCAGCCGGGTGCCGACTTGGCCGCTGCGATCGGGCTCGGGAAGCGATTTCCCCTGCCGAACCTTGGCCAACAGGGCGATCGCATCGACGATCTTGGTATACCCGGTGCAACGGCACAGATGGCCCCTCAAGTCTCGGGCGATCTCAGCCCGGCTGGGGTCGGGCTTCTTGTCCAGCAGCGCCACCGCCCGCATGGCGAATCCGGGAATGCAAAAACCGCACTGCACACCGCCGGTACGGACGAAGCAATCGGCCACCTGCTGCCGCGTGTTATCGGACAGGCCCTCCGCCGTGGTGATCGCCTTGCCCACCACCGACGCGGGCTTGGTCACGCACGCCAGACGCGGCTTGCCCTCGACGAGCACCGTGCAACAACCGCAAGCCGCCTGAGGCTCACAGCCGTTCTTGGGCGAAATCAACCCAAGCTGATCCCGCAGCACACTGAGCAGCGAATGGTCGGGATCGACCTCCACGCTGACCTGCTGCCCGTTAACGGTCAGGCCCAGTCGTTCGGCGACCGGGCGATCGGATTGTTGTGTCGGTATCGTGGTCATATCGTGCCGTTCATTATAGTCCCTATGACCGTGCCGACCACCGGCCCATGACCGGCGCCGCACGCATCTACAAGCTCTCGTCTTGTTCTACCCGACCGCTGGGGCTAGATTTGGGCGCGTTTTGGATGATCCTCCCGAATGGCTGAACTGACCCCAGCGCCGTTTGCCGACCTGGTCACCAGGCTCTACGCCGAGCCTGCGACCCAGGACGCCCTGTTCGAGCTGCCTCGCAGGCGGTGGTACCTGCCACCGGCCGACGGCCCCAACCTGGCGGTCGGATTCCACGGTCAGCCTGCGGGCAACCCGGTCGGCCCCGCCGCGGGGCCCCACACGCAGATGGCCCAGAACCTCCTGCTGAGTTACGCGGCAGGCGCCAGGATTCTCGAACTCAAGACCGTCCAGGTGGACGACCGGCTGACCATTGCCCGCCCCTGCATCGACATGACCAACGTCGGCTACAACGTGGAATGGTCGCAGGAACTGCGCGTGGAAGATTCACTGTGCGAATACGTGGCTGGGGCCATGCTGATCGAGATGTTTCGCCACAGCCCCGACCACACCGCAGGCCTGCTGGACGGCCCAGCCGGTGACGTGATTTACGATATCAGCGTCGGGTACGACTTGGCCGGCATCAAGAGCGACAAGGTCTGTCGCTTCCTCGACGGGATGCGCCGGGCCGGCCCCCTGGTCGAACAACTGCGTGGCCAAATACCACCCCGGTTTCGCCGGGCCCGAGACCTGCAATACCCGACCCACCTCTCCGACAGCATCACCCTGTCCACCTTTCACGGCTGCCCGGTCGATGAAATCGAAAGCATCTGCGAATTCCTGATCGGCGACCGCGATTTCGACGTGATTGTCAAGATGAACCCGCCCACGTTGGGCAGGCAGCACCTGGAGCACCTGCTCAACGACGTGATGGGCTACACCCAACTGCGCGTCAACCCCAAAGCCTACGGGGCAGCCATCACCTTTTCCGAATCGCTGTCCCTCTGCCGGCGGCTGACGCGCTACGCGGCGGACCGCGGCCGGCGGGTGGGCTTCAAGTTCTCCAACACACTCGAAGTGCTCAATCACCGCGACTTTTTCCCGCCCGACAACCCCATCATGTATCTGTCAGGTCAACCGCTGCACGTCATCGCTTTGACCTTGACCGACGAGTTCCGCCAAGCGGTCGGCCCGGATGTGCCCATCTCCTTCAGCGCCGGGATCGATCGGATCAACTTTCCATCGGCCGTCGCCTGCGGAATGGTGCCGGTCACCGTCAGC
>JBHHVM010000588.1:0-2266 GCA_046754265.1 Phycisphaerae bacterium | reverse complement strand
GCCTTCGACCAGATCGTGGCCGGCACCGGCGTCCAGATCAGCATCGCCCAGCAGACCCTCGACCTGCTGCCCTACGGCAAGAACACCCGCCTTAATGCCAACGTGCGGCAGGTGCCGCTGCGAGAGGGTTTGGCCGGGATGTGCGCGTCCCTGGGCCTGACTTTTGAGATCAAAGGTCGAGGCCTGGAACTGGTACCCACCCCGCCGCTGTCCCGCCTGTGTCGTCGGGCCTCCTTCGACGAGCTGGAGACCCTGGCCAACCTCGCTCAAACCCCCATCGACGTCCTGCTGGCTGACGGCGAGGCGCTGGCCGGCCGCCTGCAGTTTAAGCTCGATCACTCCGACGATCTCTGGTCGAGCCTCCAAAACGAACTGGCCAAACAGGGCAGCGCCCCAGCCGACCAGGCCTTGGAGCAGGCCTGTCAAGCGCTGGGCTGGGCCTGGCACGCCCACGGCAAGCAGATCGTCATCCTCCGCCGCATCGATCAACAATTGCGTCAGAACGTGTCACTCCGCCAGACAGGGCGCCGCCTGATGGACGTGCTTCAAGCGCTGGGGCAGGCCGGGGACGTCAAGGTCCGCTGCGAACCCGGTGCTATCGCCGCCCTTCCTCCGCGCACCCGGACCAACTTCTCCTTCTACTACGAAAACCGGTGTCTGGGCGATGCCTTCAGCCTGGTGGCTGCCACCACCGGTCTGGGTTATCGGGTGGACCCCGACGCGGTGGTGTTCTTCAATCCAGCCGGCCAACCCGAAGCGCCCCAGCAATCCACAGCCCTCCCGCAACCGCTGACCCATTCGCGTCGCCCCGGCGATCCCTACGTCGGCAAGATCATCCTGCCGCCCGGCCAAGACGGCCTGGTCATCGAACTGCTCGTTCACGAGTCCGACCTGTCCGCCGAAACCAACACGATACGAAAAAAATGGCTCGACCGGGCCGACCAGGAAATCAAGAGAGCCCTCCGCCGCCTGGAACAACAAAGCGACCGATAGCCCGCTACGTTCACCTGTTTTTCGGACGCACGGGCGTTGGGCGCGTCCGAATATCGCGCCGGGCCCAGATCATCTTGGGCCTTTGACGCAAAAGTCGCTTCCCGCCCCGAATCGTATCGTACACTTGCCATCGACCCGCCGGATCAAGCTCAGCCGGTTGCGGACGGATTCCGCCGTCATCCGCCCCAGCCGCTGACGCGGACCCGGCGGCGCTGGGCAAGTGCCAGAACCTGCCCAGGGGACACTCGGGGACCGACGTCAGAACGCTGGACGGCTTTCGCATGCCTGCCAACAAAGACCAAGACACCCAGTCCGCCTCGACGGTGACGCTCGATATCGACGCCATCGACCTGAGCACGCCCGACGGCGGCTTCGACGATGCCCTGGCTAACGTCCAGCGCTGCCTCGAGGCCCTGTTGGGCGCCACCGAATCCCACCAGGAGCGGTTGAGCGCCGACCTGGACCAACAGCACCGCCACGAACAAGAGCAACGCGCCCAACAGGAACAAAGGGAAAAGAACCTCGACCGGCGCGCCGCCCAACTCGACGGCCAGGCCGCCGGTCTGAACGAGCAATCCAGCCACCTGGCCGCCCAAAAAGCGGAGCTCGAAAAAAAGACCTCAGCCCTCGAAACCGAAGTGGCCCAACTGGCTCAATCGCGCCAAGCCTTCGACGCCAAAACCAAGGAATTCCAGGCCGAATGTCAACGCGAGCAAAACCGGCTCAAACACCAGGCCGCCGACCTCGAACGGGAACGCGAACAGCTAAAACATCAGCGCCGACAGCTCGACGAGGAGCGTCAGGCCAAGCAGTCGGAACATCGAAACGTCGAGCAGGATCAACACCAGATTCAGGAGCAGCGGGCTGCGCTGGAGGCGGATCGTCGCCAGCTCGATGACAAGCAACGGGCTTTTCAAGCGGAACGTGATGCCTTCCAAGCCCAGCGCCAAGCCCACCAGGACGACGGCCAGGCCCTCAAGAAACAACAACAAGCCCTGCAAGACGCCCGCGAGGCCTTACATCGTGAACGCGACGCGTTCAACGAGGAGCGCGGCGCCGCCCAATCGGATAACCAGGCTGTCCAGGCTCAAGGTGAGGCCCTTCAGGACCAACAGCGAGCCCTCAAAGCCCAGCAGGATGCCATTCGGGCCGACCGGGAGGCGCTGGAACAGCAACGACGTTCCTTCGAGGAGGACCGGCAAACGCTCGACGCCGACAAGGAAGCCCTGGAAGAGCTTTACGAAGAACTGGCCGCCCAACACCGGGCCAGGGA
>JBHHVM010000587.1:0-2268 GCA_046754265.1 Phycisphaerae bacterium | reverse complement strand
GGGCGGATTCCTCCAGCTCTGCCGGACCCCCGAGCTGGCGGTGGAGGTGAGCTTGCAGCCGGTGCGCCGCCTCGGCGTGGACGCGGCGATCCTCTTCAGCGACATCATGATCCCGCTCCTGCCGGCGGTGCCCGGTCTCGATGGCCCCCCGGCCGTCCAGCGGCCTACCCCGAGGGTCCACCACGCGCCCGATCATCTCGTCACCGACCGGCACGCTGAGCAATTGGCCCGTCCGTTTGACTTCGTCGCCTTCCTTGATGCCCAGATAGTCACCCAGGATCACCGCCCCGACGGAGTTGTCTTCCAGGTTGAGCACCTGCCCAGCCGCCCCGTTGGAAAACTCGACCAGCTCGCCGGCCATGCAGTTGCCCAAGCCGTAGATGCGGGCGATGCCGTCACCCAACTCCAGGACCTTGCCCACCTCCGAGACGTCCATTTCGCCACGGTAGTGCTCGATCTCCTGGCGGATGACCGACGAAATCTCATCGACTTTGAACTTCATGCTGACACCTGTGGGTTGAACATGTGTGCCACCGGTTTGTCACCGGCGAATCAGTAGTCTCTAGTTTGCTTCCACGTACTGCTTGCCGGCGTGCAGCTCCCGCGAAGCCCGGTCCGCAAGGGCCCGGCGCAACGCATTGAGTCGCCCAGCCACGCTGCAATCCAGCTTTTCGTCACCGACCTGCACCACCAGCCCGCCCAACACCGACGCATCCACCGTTTCGATCAGCACCGGTTGCTGGCCCGTGATCTTTTGCAGCACTTCGCTCAGGCTGGCCCGTTGCTTCTTGTTCAGCGGTGTGGCCGAGGTAACCTGCACCTCGACCTGCCGGCGGTGCAACTCAACGGCCAGGCGATATCGATCGCAAAAGACCGGCACGATGGACGACCGCCCTTTGGAATTCATGACCAACAAGGTGTCCAGCAGCACATCGCTCATCTTGCCGCGACAAGCCCGCTCCAGGGTCTTGGCCCGGGCATCCTCGTCGATGGCGGCGCTGGCCATGAAGTCCGCCAGGCCCGCGTCGGTCTCCAGGCTGGTTTTCAGCGCCGCCAACTGCTCCAGCACCTCATCCGAGACGCCCTGCTGTTCGGTCAGCCCCAACAGGGCCTGGGCGTACGAATCGGCAATCGCCATCACGCTGGTGTCGGTCGTGGACATCAATTCCAATCGTTAGCATCCACCGGTTAAAAACCGGTGCCACATTGCTTCCACCGGTCAATGACCGGTCTCACGTCATTTCCACCGGTTGGCAGGACGCGATGCGTCCTGGGTGCCACATTTGTTCACCGGTTAGAAACCGGTACCACATTGCTTCTTAGCATGACACCGCCGATGCCTTCCTACCCAAGCGAGCCGCGAACTTCAGTTCGCGCGGACTTCCGTTCGCGCGGACACCGTCATACTAGTTGCTGCTGAATCGGCCCAATTCCTCGATGGATTCGTTGATCAGCCGCTCGTGCCCGGCTGGGTCGATCTCTTTGCCGATGTGCGGGGTGGCCGGTTGGGGGGCCAGGCGCGCGGCCCGGTCGTAAAGCTCCTTGACCGCGCTGTCCCGGGCCAGGCCCACTTCCCGCTTGGCCCGCTCGATCATGGCATCAGCCTCGGTGCGGGCGTCCGCTTCGATCTTGCGTTTGACCGCTTCGGCATCCCGCCGGCCCTCCTCAACGATGCCGCTGGCTTCGTCTCTGGCTGAGTTGAGTCGCTGCTCCAACTCCTTGAGCCGGGCTTCAGCGTCCAGCCGATCCTGCTTGGCCTGCGACAGCGAGTCGCGGATAAACGCCTCCCGCTTCTGCAAAGCCGACAGAATCGGCCCCCAGGCAAATTTGCCCAGGACAAACAGCAATAACCCAAAAATGATCAGGGTCCAGATCGCGTTGCCGAAATCGCCGGCAAAAAGCGATACGGAACCACCATGCTCTTCGCTCTGTGCCAGAACCACGCTGGCCGGCACGAGTGTTGCGAAGGCGAACGCCCAATTGGTTAGTCGAGCCACCATATCGTTAGTCTCAGTTGGCCGAGTCGAATTATTCCATGCGCCCGTGCGGGCAGAGTATAGTCCATCCTCCCCAGGCGCTTTACCTTTGTGCCTACTTGAGTGCCGCCAGGAGGCAGACCACCACGCCAAACAGTGTGGCACCTTCAATCATCGCCGCCGTAATGATCATGGCTGTGTTGATTTGACCGGCGGCCTCCGGCTGACGGGCCATGGATTCGACGGCACTGCCGCCGACCCGACCGATACCCCAGCCGCCGCCCATGAGCAC
>JBHHVM010000586.1:0-2275 GCA_046754265.1 Phycisphaerae bacterium | reverse complement strand
CGTCGTGGGGCGTCAAGGCGATGCATACCAAAACCTCAGCGTATCGGTCCCGACTTGGGGCGTCAACACTGCACGGCTCGAACCCACCAGCCCATCAAAGGCGGCCCAACCTACCGCTCGCTTAACCGCGACCGCAGTTCCTCCATGAATCCATCCCTATCCTCTTCGATTTTCTGCAGGAATTCCTTCGGGGCTTGGGTATCCGGATCGTGCGTGATGCTCCAGCGAATCAGCTCCACGATGACAGGAGCCAAGTCAGCCCCCTTCTCCGTGAGGCTATAGATGTATCGCTTGCGATTCTCCGGGTCGCACCGCTTCCGGATCACGCCGGCAGCCTCCAAGTGTTTGAGCCGGTCCGCCAGAATGTTCGTCGCAATCCCCTCGCCCGAGGTCAGGAAATCGCCGTAATGCTCGCACCCCTTGAGCATCAAGTCCCGGATGACCAGCAAACTCCACTTATCCCCGAACGTATCCAGGGCATGAGTGATCGGACACCCCCCCGGACGTTTCTTACCCGAACATGGCATGACAGAATCCTACAATCATTACTTGCATAAGGCAAGCTTAGGTGGTAAACTTGCAAAAGACAAGCGTGGCCAGCCCGGTATGACCACGATTATCCTCGGTGCCGGCATTTTCAACAGAAAGGTTTGACCCGATGAATGCAACCGACTTCGCCAAAGCAGCTCTGGAAACCAGCAAAACTCTCGTCAGCGGATTGATCACCGACATGAAGGACGCACCGCTGACCCAACCCACAAAAAACGGCGGCAACCATCCCCTATGGGTGCTGGGTCATTTGGCCTACTCCGAAGCCAACATCGTCAATGACATCATGCTGGGCGAGACCAACCCGCTGGCGGAGTGGAAAGACATTTTTGGCGGCGGCAGTACGCCGGTCGCCGACGCATCCAAATACCCCCCCTTCGATGAGGTGCTAGCCAAGTTCGAGGAGGTGCGCGAACGGACGCTCACCCTGCTGAACGGTTTCACCGAGGAGGATCTCAACAAGCCGGCCAGGAACTGTCCGCCGGAGCGCCAGGATTTCTTCGGCACCATTGGTCAGTGCCTGGTCATATTGGCCCTGCACCCAGCCATGCATTCAGGCCAAGTCGCCGACGCCCGGCTGGCTGCCGGTCGCAAGCCGTTGTTCGGCTAACACCCGGTGCCAATCCGACAATTTGCAGACCCTGCGCTGCCGTGGCGACCGATGACCCAAGCGGCAGCGCAGGTCTTTATTAGCGCAATCCAGCTTGGTAGCGTAGATTACCGCGATACGATCGCCATCAAAGCCCAGTCGAAAGGACACCCGTGCGACCAAACCCAGCCAACCGCCTTGGTTTGGACTACGCTGACCAAGCCCGGCACTTCGCACGGCATCCCTACCCCATTATCGACGCCCACGCCCACATCGTCGGGCGTCAAGCAGCCCAGGTATACCAGCGGGCAGCCCAACTATACGGCATAGGCTTGACCTACTCGATGACCCCCCGCCCGCACATCGATGCGGTCCGCTCGGTGTTGGGAGATTCGGTCCGCTTTATCGCCGTTCCCGATTTCTCCCAATTTGAGACCCTGGGTTCCCGCCTGCCCAACGCCCTGGGGCCGGATTACGCCCGCATGATCGAGGAGCTGCACAGCCAAGGCGTGCGCCTGGTCAAGTTCTGGTCAGCCCCGCGCCGCGTCGACCTGGAAGCAAGGGCGGGCGTCCCCGACGCCCTTCGGCTAACCGCCCCCCACATCCTCGAAGCCATGTCCACAGCCCATCGACTCGGCATGGTCATCATGGTCCACATCGGCGACCCCGACACCTGGTTCGCCACCAAGTACGCCGACACCCAGAAATACGGCTCCAAGCGCCAACAGTACGAAGACCTCGAAGAGGTCCTCGAACGCTTCGGCACGCCCTTCATCGCCGCCCACATGGGCGGTTGGCCCGAAAACCTGCCCTTCCTTTCCGACTTGCTGAGCCGCTACCCCCACCTGCACCTGGACACCAGTGCCACCAAATGGATGGTCCGCGAACTCAGCAAACACCCCCGCCCCACGCTGCTGGCCTTCTTCCGACGTTGGACGGGTCGGGTTCTCTTCGGGTCCGACATCGTGACATCAGACAGTCACCTCTCAGCCGATGACGAAGCCTCCCCGCCGCCCTCGAGCCAGGCCGAGGCGTTCGACCTATATGCCTCGCGCTATTGGGCCTTGCGCACCCTGCTGGAAACCGACACCCAGACGCCATCCCCGATAGCCGACCCCGACCTGGCCATGATCGACC
>JBHHVM010000585.1:0-2282 GCA_046754265.1 Phycisphaerae bacterium | reverse complement strand
GGACGATGACCTGATCTGCACCCAGCAATCCGCCAGCGGCGCCGATGAAGGGTTCGTCGATACTGATGCGCCAGTCCGGGCCGCAGTTGATGGTGACCTGCATGTCGTCGGCGGTGGGCAGGGATAGATACAGGGCCTGGGTCCCTTTGTGGGTGCGGCACAGACTCAGGATTTGATTCAGCGTATCGTCGTCGGGTTGGACGCAGTTCAGGTTAAGCACCACATACTCGGCGAAGTGTTTCCAGGCCTGGTCGGCGGGGACGACTTCACGGACCCTAAGGCAGGGTTCCTCTCGCTTCTTGTCGACCTCGGCGCGGATGAAGACCAGGGCATCGGGCTTGAGCAGCGGGCGGGTCTCGTCGAGTTGGTCGGGGAAGATGATGGCCTCGACCGAGCCTTCCAGATCTTCCAGCGTGGCGATGCCCAGCTTGGCACCGGGGTTTCGGCCTCTTTTGGTCGAGATAGTGCGAAACTGGGAGACCATACCCCCGACGATGACTTCATCGCCATCGCGGAAATGATCCAACGACTCGGTGGTTGCATTGCCGCACGCCCGGATGAGGTCTTTGCTGTTGGTCAGCGGGTGGGCGGTCACGTAGAAGCCCAACGCAGCCTTTTCGCGCACCAACATTTCCGATTCGGTCCATTCCGCCGTGGAGAGTTTGCGTTGCAGGGCGTCGGCCGCCTCGGCAGCGGGAGCCTCGCCGAACAGGCCCAACTGCCCTTCGCGGCGGTCCTTTTGCACGCGGGCCCCGTTTTCGATCGCGGCGTCGACCACCTCGATGAGGGCTTTGCGCATGGCCCCGGTGGTATCGAAAGCCCCGCAGTCGATGAGGGCTTCGACGACCGAGCGGTTAACAGCCGACAGATCGACGCGCTCGCAAAAGTCGTACAGATTCTCGAAAGGCCCGTGGTCTTCGCGCTGCGAGGCGATGGCTTGGACCGCTTTTTCACCGACGCCTTTGACCGCGCCGAGCCCGAAGCGGATCACGGGGTTGGCGTCGGCCCCCAGCGTGGTGACGGTGAAATCATTGTCCGAGCTGTTGACGTCGGGGGGCAAGACGGTAATGCCCAGCCGGCGGCACTCTTCAAAGTAGTCAGTGATCTTGTCGGTGTTGGACATCTCGAAGGTCATCAGGGCAGCCATGAACTCGACCGGGTGATAGACCTTCATGTAGGCGGTCTGAAAAGCGACCAGGGCGTAGCCGGTGGAATGGGCCTTGTTGAAGGCGTACCCACCGAATTTAAGAATGTCGTCGAAGATTTTCTGGGCGGTTGGGCGATCGACGCCGTTAGTCGCGCAACCGTCCAGGAAAGGCTGGCGTTCCGCCTCGATCAGGGCGGTCTTCTTCTTGGAAATGACCTTGGCCAGGCGAAAGGCGCGTTTGAGCTCGATGCCGCCCAGCCGGTTGACCAGGCGTGACACTTGCTCCTGGTACACCATGATGCCGAAGGTTTCTTCCAGCACTTGGGTCATGACCGGGTGGGGCGTGGTCCAGGCTTCGCCGTGTTTGCGGGCGATGTAGGGGCCTATGTATTCCATGGGCCCGGGGCGATAGAGGGCGTTGGCGGCGATGAGGTCTTCGATGCGGTTGGGGCGCATCTTCATGATCACGTCGCGCATGCCGCCGGACTCGAACTGGAAGATGCCCTTGGTCTCGCCGCGACAAAACAGGCTGAACACTTTCTGGTCGGTCAGGTCCAGGTGTTCCAGGTCCGGGTTGGTGCCGGTGGATCGGCCAACCAGTTGTCGGGCCCGTTCCAGGGTGGTCAGCGTGCGCAGCCCCAGAAAGTCCATTTTGAGCAGGCCGACTTTTTCGACCACGGTGCCGTCGTATTGGGTGCAAACCTGATCGTCGTCGGGGGCTTTGTAGAGCGGGACCAGGGTGTCCAGGGGGCAATCCGCCACCACGACGCCGGCTGCGTGAACCCCGGCGTTGCGGGACAGGCCCTCGAGTTTCTTGGCGATGTCGATGACCCGGGCGACCTGGGGGTCGGTTTCGTAGCGATTGCGTAGCTCGGGCTCTTGATCCAGGGCCTTGTCGATGGTCATCTTCAGCTCGCTGGGAATGAGCTGGGTGAGCTTGTTGGCCTCTTCAAAGCCGATGCCCATGACGCGGGAAACGTCCTTGACCGCCGCCCGGGCTTTCAACGTATTAAACGTGATGATCTGGGCAACGTCGCCGTATTTCTGGCGGACGTATTCGATGACCCGGGATCGGCCCACCTGGCAGATGTCCACGTCGATGTCGGGCATCTCGTCGCGGTCGGGGTCCATGAAG
>JBHHVM010000584.1:0-2283 GCA_046754265.1 Phycisphaerae bacterium | reverse complement strand
GCCTCATCCCGTCGTCGGCCCACGGCACCAACGCGGCCAGCGCGGTGATGGCCGGCATGAGGGTGGTGGTGGTGGCCTGCGACGACGCCGGCAACGTCGACGTCGACGATCTGAAGCACAAGGCAGTCGAGCACGGCGACGAGCTGGCCGCCCTGATGATCACCTATCCCTCGACCCACGGCGTCTTCGAGCCGGCCATCCGTCAGATCTGCGACCTGATCCACGAGCACGGCGGCCAGGTGTACCTCGACGGTGCCAACCTCAACGCCATGCTGGGCGTGGCCAAGCCCGGGGATTTCGGCATTGACGTGATGCACTTCAACACGCACAAGACGTTCAGCACGCCGCACGGCTGCGGCGGTCCCGGCGGCGGCCCGGTGGCGGTGACCGAGGCTTTGCGACCCTATCTGCCCGTGCCCCAGGTGGTGCGGCGCGACGACGGTTCTTACGCCTGGGACGACGATCGCCCCAAGTCCATCGGAAAGGTCCGGTCCTTCTTCGGACAGATCGGCGTGCTGGTGCGGGCCTACACGTACATCCGTTCGCTGGGGTGCGACGGCCTGTTGGACGTGGCTGAGACGGCTGTGCTGAATGCTAACTACTTGGCTGCCCGCTTGAAGGATCGCTATGAGCTGCCCTTCCCGGGGCCTTATGCCCACGAATTCATTGCGTTGCCCCGCTTCGGCGACCCAAGAGTCCAAAACGTGGACGTGGCCAAGCGCCTGCTGGATTTCGGGATCCACCCGCCGACGATGAGCTGGCCCATTCAACACTGTTTGATGATCGAGCCGACCGAGACCGAGTCCAAGGCCACCCTGGACGCGTTCATCCAGGCGATGCTGGCCATCGCCGATGAGGCCATCCAAGATCCGCAGCGTTTGACGTCGGCCCCGCACACCACGCCGATCGGGCGGATGGATGAAGTGGGTGCCAATCGCAACTTGGACGTGCGCTGGCGGCCCAAGTAGTGACTCTCCGTGTCATCCATGACCCGCCACAGACCGGGGCGGTCAACATGGCCGCCGACGGGGCCCTGCTAGAAGGGGTCGGGGCTGGGGCGTCGCCGCCCACGCTGCGGTTTTATCGGTGGGATCCGCCGACGATTTCGCTGGGTTACTTCCAAAAATACGCCGACTTCGAAGCGCTGGAACCCCCGGCCGGTGATCTGGCGGTGGTGCGGCGGCAAACCGGCGGCGGGGCCATCCTGCACGATCAGGAACTGACCTATTCGTTGACCTTGCCTGCGGATCACCCGCTGCTGATCGGCGGGCCAAATCGGCTTTACGAACGGGCCCACGATGCGATCATGGACTGCTTGGCCCGGGCGGGTGTCAAAGCGTGGCGGGGATGCCCCACCGATGACTCGACGGCTGGGCGGGGGCCGTTTTTTTGTTTCGCCCGCCGGCACACCTTGGACGTCTTGGTCGGCGACCAAAAACTCGTCGGCAGCGCCCAGCGCCGTACGCCGACGGCTGTGCTCCAACACGGCTCGATCATCCTGGGTCAACGATTTACCCAGCAGCCCACCGCCCACGCCGCAGGCCTGGACGCCTGCGAATTGGCCGATCGATTCACGCAAGCGCTTTGTAAGCCGGCCAACATCACCACACAAATCGGGGACTGGACCCAGGACGAGATCCAAGTCATCCAGCGCCTCACGCCTCAACACACCAGCCACGATTGGCTGCACCGTCTATGAGGGTCGAACGTCGAGAGGGGTGGCAAAGCGAGGTATCGCTGCTAACGCGACCACGCTATTTGCACGGCATAAACCGAACCGTGGTTTCCATCTCGGCTAGGACGTGCTCTAGGGCTGACAGCGTCTGATCCACATCTTCATCCGTCGTGGTGGCCGATAGAGAAAACCGTACGCTGCAATGGGCCTGGGCTTCGGACCGACCCATGGCCAACAAAACGTGCGTCGGCTCCGGTGAGCCGGACTTGCAGGCCGACCCCGAGGACAGCGAAACCCCGTGCTGGTCCAAGGCCACGACCAACGACTCACCCCGCAATCCGGGCAGTGTCAGGTTGAGCGTATTGGGCAGCCGCTGCCGCCGGTGTCCGTTCAGCTTGGCTTGAGGGATCAGTTGGCAAACCCCCGCCTCCAATCTGTCGCGCAGTCGTCGGACATGCTCCCCGCCCTTCAAAGCGCCTGCCGCCAACTCGGCTGCCTTGCCCCTGCCCACGATGGCCGGGACGTTCTCTGTGCCGCCGCGATGTCCGTGCTCTTGTCGCCCACCGTGGATGATGGACTCCAAGCGCACGCCTTTCTTGACGTACAAC
>JBHHVM010000583.1:0-2296 GCA_046754265.1 Phycisphaerae bacterium | reverse complement strand
GAATCAGTACCTAATCACCAAAGCACCGGACCGATTCGAGCAATCGTGGTTCAAGAAACAACCCTTCGCCAGATTGCAGTTGCCCTACACGCTGCTGTTGCTGACGGATGGGAAAAACAGCGTGGACCAGATCAGCCGCGACGCCATACGCAGCCCGGCGTTGGACCGCAAGATCAAGAAGGCTCCCTGCCTGGCGGTCGAGCTGCCCCGACTCAGGGCTTTTCCGCAACTCGATCAGGCCCGGATCTTCATCGACGAGCAGACGCATTGGGTCCGGCGAGTGACCATCAAGGACCCCACGTCTAAGGAGGAACGATGGATGACCTGGATCGACGTCCTCAAGGTGGACCCGGACACGTCGCTGGATGAATCCTCTTTTGTCATCACCCCCCCCAAGCGGGCCAAGCGCGTCGGGGCGTTCCAATGGCAATCCGGTGGATAAGAGGCACTGGCCGTTATCTGCGGGATCCGGCTGCACCGGGCGATTGGGTCCGCTGATCCGGCTCCAGGGTGGTTTCCAGCACGACTTGCCGGTGAAGCTCGTCTAAGTCGGCATCAGGATCATCGTCGATTTCCGCCAGCAGCTCCTCGGCCAGGGCGAGATCGGCCCGTGCCGGATCCACAAGACCCGCCCGGTGCCTGGCCTGGGCTCGCAGCAGCAAATCCCATTCGTTTTCGCCATTGGCTTCCAACGCCCGATCCAACTGGCGACCCGCGCTTTGGGGATCGCCGACCGCCAGATAGGCCCGGCCCAGCAGCCGGCGATAGAGTCCAAATCCAGGCCCCAACCGAACCGCACGCTCAGCCAACTCAACCGCCTTGGAAACGTCCTGAATGGTCGGGTCCGCACTGTCCAAGTGAAGCCGGGCCAGCCCAGCCAGTCCGTCCGGATCCTCCGCGTCGAAAGCCAGGCGCTGATTGAAAAATGCCAGCGCCCCCCGATCGTCAACTGGAGCCGCAACGTGCATCAACAACGCTTTGCCCAGGACGCGCCAGGTTTCGGCAGAAGGAGCCTGGACGTATCGAGCCGCTTCGGCAAAAGGATAATCCTCCGGAAACCAGCCGAGCTGAGACCGGACCATGTCGGCAACTGCGTCCGCAAAAACCGCGCTTCCCCAAGAGCCACAATCGATGGCTGCATCGAAATCGGCCCTGATGTCGTCCAGGCTCGACGGCGCCGACCCGGTCCGCCAGCAGTAGTACCGAACCCAAGGCTTGGCCAGGTGGGCGATGAAATTCCGAGAATCCAGGTCCAGGGCGGCGTCGTATGCAGCCAGGGCTTTTTGGGGTTCACCGCGGAACATGAACAAGTAGCCCTTTTCCAACAAGAACGCGGCAAAACCATGGGCGATAAGTTGCTCGATATCCTCCAGGTTCTGCCGGCTGGTCAACTGCTCGAGATTGCTCCTGCGGGCAATGACCCGCCAGGCGTAGCCTCTGAGTTCGCCCAAGGATACGGCACGGTCGAAGTCTCGATCGGCTTGGACCCTCCGGCCGAGATTCAACAGGTTTGCCCCGCGCACGGCGTAGCTAAGACCGTCTGAAGGACACCGCTCCAGAGCCTCGGTCAGCCGTTGGACCTCCCGTTCCAACGATGCCCGCTCCTTCGGGGATTTCACGTTGGACTTGCGCACATCCGTCCAGGCCATCACCTCGAACAACAGGGCGCTATTCAGTTTTTCGGGGTCGTAGCCACGAAATCGATCGTAGGCCCTGCCGATGTGCCCTTGGGCATAAAGGATCATGGCCACCACGGTGCGCGTCTGATCGTCCAAAGGTCGCAGCAGTGCCGCCCGCTCGGCATCGACCAAGGCTTCCTCCAGATTCACATGCTGCAGGTGAATGTAGGCCCGAGCCATCAAGGAGTCGAAATGATCCGGATCCGCGGCCAGCGCCTCGTTCAATTCGGCCTGCATGTCGGACGTCAAGACGGCGGTTAACGCCTTGGCATAATGAAGATCCGCGGGCCTGGGCAAAAGCCGTTGCGCCGCGGCGATATGCTGTTGGAATAGACGGTCATTCTGTTGTTGGGCGTACAACGAGGCGAGCAAGATATGGAGCTCTCCTCGCTCGACCTGCGACCAGGCCTCCGAGGCATCAAGCAGACCCTCTATATCGGTAATGGCCACCTTACGGGTCTCCGTACGGGCCTCGACGCGTGCCCGGAGCAATTTCGCCGGACGGTTGCCGGGAGCAGCTTGGAGGCAATCCTCCACCATGCGCAAGGCATCGTGGTAGTTGCCACGTAGAAACTCCATATGGGCCGTCTGAAAGCTCTGCTCGGCATGCCGCCGGC
>JBHHVM010000582.1:0-2309 GCA_046754265.1 Phycisphaerae bacterium | reverse complement strand
GACCCTGGCTCAAGCGACCGCCAGCGCGATCGACCTGGACCTGGCCTCCCAGGTCAACGGCGGAACCGGACCGTTTACGTTTCGTGTGCTCGCCGCCCCGGCGGCCGGCACGCTCAACGACGGCGCGACCAATCCGATTACCGTGTTCCCCCATACCGTCAGTGGAACGCTCCAGTTCACCCCGCCCAATGCGCTTTTCAAGGATGCGGTCGCAGTGTCGGTGGACGTCACCGATAGCGGCGCCCAAAGCGCCGGACCCGCCAACCACTGGGTGATGGTCCAGGACGACGCCGTCGTCATCAGTGAGATCATGCACTTCCCCAACGGCGGGGACGCCAACTTCGGCTACATCGAGATTTACAACTACACCGCCGGCACCATCAACCTCTGGGGCTTGGGCGGCAACCTCTTCGCCGGGCCCGCCACGAACAACCTGGCGGGCGCCTTCATCGGTCCCAACTCCTTCAAGATCATCGCCGCTTCCAACGACATCGTAGGCGACGAGGCTTTTCGCTGCGACTGGAAGCTGGCCGCCAGTGACATCATCACCGTAAGCCCGGGCTCCTGGCAGCGGATTCAGGCCAGCACCTCGCTGGTCGCTCTCTACGAAGACACCGGCGGAACGCCCTCACTGCTCGACGCGGTGTTTGTGAATCATTCCGACGTCAACTTCCCCGACTTCAATTCACCCGACGACATCGGGCACGCCTTGAGCGTGACCACCGACGATCTGTTCTTCCAGGCTTTGACCAGCCTGACCAACGACTCGGTGTTCGGCATCCCGCCCTGGAAAATGCTTGGCACCACGCCGCCCCAGGTGGCCGAGAACCTCCAAGTTAGCGAGTCAGGCCTCAACACCGGAAACCCCGGATTCGTGCCCGACCGCAACCCCGGCTACATCATCCCGGCCGTAGGCTGCCCCACCGGCAAGTGCTGCCTGCCTGACGGTTCCTGCGAGGTCAGATTCGAGCTGGACTGCACCACCGACGGGTGCGGGACCTGGACCTCGGGCGGCGACTGCACCGCGCCGACAGGCTGCACCGTGCTGCCCACTGGGGGCTGCTGCATCGACGCCGGCGATTGTTTCGACATCACCGCCTGCGAGTGTGCCGCCATTAACGGAACCTTCGATGCCATAAACTCCTGTGCCCAGCTCACTTGCCCCATCAATATCGGGGTGCTCATCAACGAAGTGGACTACGACAACCCAAGTCTGGACGATGCCGAGTTCATCGAGCTCATCGGGCCGCCGACCACCGACCTGACCGGCTGGACGCTCCAACTTTACGAAGGAGACACCGGCCTGGTCGACAGCGTCGTGGCTCTATCCGGCGCCATACCAGCCGACCGATTCTACCTGGTGGGGCCGACAGGCATGGCCAACGTGGACCTGTCGTTCCCGTTTGCCACCAACAACCTGGAAAACGGCCCGGACGGCATCGCCCTGGTGGACAACCTGGGCGTCGTTCAGGACCTGCTGGCCTATGAACTTAGTTTCGTCGGCGCCGCAGGCCCAGCCAACGGGCAGACTTTCCCCAACATCGGGGACGATGATTCTCGCGGTGGGTCGTTGCAGCGCATTCCCAATGCCCAGACCTTCGAAGCCACGCCCGGTTTGACCCCGGGGGCGAGCAACTCCAGCTTCGACAATTCCTGCAAGACGGTCAGTGACCTCCGCCTGGCCGGCCCCAACGTCGGGGCCCAGCTCTGCAACGTCGTGGCCACCGTCACCGACAACATGTCGGGAAGCGCTTCGTTTACCAGCATTTACGTGCAGGACAATTCCGGACCGGCCGGGGAAGCCCGCGGCATTCAGTTGAATGGAACCAATGCCGAAATGAGCACCTTCCTGACCGCCGGTTCCGTTCTGCAGTTCGACCAAATCGACCTGTTGGGCACGACGGACCAGTTCTTCGAGACGTTCCGATTCCAAAACGGCGAAATTCCGCTGCAAGTCACCGCCAACGCCGGGCAGGTGGCCCCACCGGCGCCCGTCACCGTGGCCCTGCAGGACATGGTCGACAACAGCCCGCGGGCCGAGGAATTGGAAAGCACGCTGGTCCAGGTCGACTGTGTCACGTTCCCGGCAGCCGGGCAGGCGTTCCTGGCTGCGACCAATTACGACTTGGAGGACGGCAGCGGGCTGGTCCAGGCCGTCCGCATCGCCAATAGCACATTGGACCTGGCTGGGTCCATTATCCCATCCGGGTACGTCAACGTGGCCGGCATCATCACCCAGTTCAATGCCGAGTACAACATCCGCCCGCGAAGTCAGGCCGACATTACACCGTGTGCCGTGCCGCCGACGG
>JBHHVM010000581.1:0-2319 GCA_046754265.1 Phycisphaerae bacterium | reverse complement strand
GGCTCCGGCGGCATATACTTGAGCGGCGCGCGTGATCATTCGCTTTGCAGCCAGGTGAGCCGGGGGCGGTAGTTCCAAATCGTTCCAGCGGTCGAGAATATGACGCTCAATCTCAAGTATCTTCTTCCAAAACCTCCGCTCGGCATCATCAAGCCAAGGTGCTGTGACGCGCGTTTCTTCAAGCGTGCTATCGAAATCCAATTGCAGGTTGTCGAAAACGCCGAGTCGTCCCAAAAGATTTGGGACCGAGTCTGTCGTTGCGATGGCGAACGGAACATTCAGGACGATCTGGTCATCAAAACGAGTAGGCAGTTCATGCACATAGGCGTCCATTTGACCACCGCCTATGCTAGTCATCTCGATACGGCGGCCGACCTCCAACTCAACGCCCAACACGTCTGCGAACGAACGGCCCAAGAGAGATATCACGGCCCCCGAATCGATTTGCAGACCTAGGGGTTGAAATCGTCCATCGGTGCGTTGAATCTCAATGAGCGCGAAGGGCACCCAAACGTCGCCGAAGTGTTTTGAGGGGCGACGGCGCCAGCTATGGACAGCCATAGATTACGTCCGCATCCGACTCGACGGCCTCGAGGACAAAGCCCGCATCATCGGCCACGGTCCGGGCCTGCTCGGCCGCCTCGGTGGCGCTGTCTCCCACGCCGATGACCTTCCCGTCACGCACGGCGATCCACTTTCCGCCGTACCTGCGACAAAGCTCCGGAGCATGTTCGGATAGCCACGCAAAATCGCTGCTTCTCATGGTATCGCCAGTATACCGCGCCCACATGGCCATTTCCACCCACCCCGGGACAGCGAACGGCCCGTTACAGCCCAAGCAGGCATCCCACCAGCCCAAAACGGCCACTGAATCGCCCCGCAGCTTGACACCCCCGGCCGGTCGGGCTTGTATATGGGCTGAAGCGCGCGGCGCTAACTCAATTGGTAGAGTACCAGCCTTCCAAGCTGGATGTTACGAGTTCGACTCTCGTGCGCCGCTTTCTGCCCACCCCCTAAGCGGGCGATTTTTTCCGCGCCGCCTGCATCGGCCCACCCACCGATCAGGGGCCCTGACCGAGGTTGTCATTTATCGAGGTAAACCATGTTGAAGTCGGCCATTCTCATTACCGCTGTCTTATTGCAGTGCCACGCCTTGCAAGGGGAAACCATGTCCAACTCGACGGGATCGCCCAGCCATCCTTTCAACGTGCATGACCTGTGGTCAATGGAGCGGGTGTCGGGCCCCCAGGCTTGCCCCGATGGCCGGTGGATCGTTTTCGGAAAATCGGTCACCGACCTCAAAGCCAACAAGCTGCGAACAGACTTGTGGCTGATCAACACCGATGGCAAGGGCCTGCGGCGGCTGACTTCACACGAAGCCGGCAGCCACAGCGGCGTGTTCGGGCCGGCCGGGCGGTGGGTCTGGTTTCTTTCGTCCCGCTCCGGCTCCTCGCAGGTCTGGAAGATTCGCATCGACGGCGGAGAGGCCCAACAGGTCACCGATCAACCCCTGGACGTCAACGGATTCTTGTTGTCACCCGATGGCACCCGATTGGCGCTGGTCATGGAGATCTTTCCCGACACGAAAACACCGGACGAGACCAAGACTCGACTGGATGAGATCAAGAAGCGCCAGGCCACGGGCCAAGTGTATGAACAGTTATTCATCCGTCATTGGGACGCGTGGAAGGACGGTCGGCGGTCGCACTGGCTGGTCACCCCGGCCGAGGGCGGCGACGTGGTGGACGTGATGGCCGGCCTGGAAATGGACAGCCCCACCAAACCCTTCGGCGGTGTCGAGGAGGCCACCTTTGCCCCCGATAGCCGATCGCTGGTCTTTGCCGCCCGCAACACGGGCCGGGCTGAGGCCTGGTCCACCGATGTGGACTTGTTCCAAGTGCCCTGCGACGGGTCCAGCCCACCCCAATGTCTGACCCCCGACAACCGCGCCTGGACGACGAACCCGGTATTTTCGCCCGACGGGACCAAGCTGGCCTACCTGGCCATGCGCCGGCCGGGGTTCGAGGCGGACCGGTTTCGGATCATGCTGCGCGACTGGCCCGGTGCCAAGGGAACTGACCGGGCCCTGACCGAATCGTGGGACCGCTCCGCCGGCGGAATCGTCTGGTCCAAGGATTCCAAGACCCTCTTCACCACCGCCAACAACCTGGGACAACGCTCCCTGTTTTCGGTGGACCTGGCCACCGCCAAGGTCGAGACGTTGGTCGAGCAGGGCCACGTAGCGTCACCGTCTGTGGCCGGCGACCGCGTGGTGTATGCCATGGACCACCTGCAAGGCCCCGCCGAGCTGTACGCCAT
>JBHHVM010000580.1:0-2323 GCA_046754265.1 Phycisphaerae bacterium | reverse complement strand
GACCCGTGGCCAAAAAGCGAGGCCCAAGCCCCCGCCCCACACCGACAACCAAATACGCCCCCCGGCCGCGACGCTGGGGCAGGCTTCTCTGCATATCGCCCGCCCATCGCCGGGCTCACGGAAGAACTCGCCTATCCTGCTGTTTGTGAACTGACCAACGTGCCGATGCGATTGCCCAGAACCACGTCGCGCATGTGCCCTGGTTTTTTCAGGTTGAAAATCACGATGGGGATACCACTCTTCTGGCACAGGTCGATGGCGGACAGATCCATGACCCCCAGGCGACGGTCGACAACCTCGTCGTAGGTGAGCGTCTCGAACAGCTTGGCAGACGGATCTTTGACCGGATCAGCCGTGTACACGCCGTCCACTTTCGTGGCCTTGAGCACCACGTCGGCATTAATCTCCGAGGCCCGCAGAGCGGCGCACGTATCGGTGGTCACAAATGGGTTGCCGGTCCCTGCCGCGAAGATGACCACCCGCCCTTTCGCAAGATGGCGCAAGGCCCGGCGACGGATGAATGTCTCACACACCCGATCCACTGCAATGGCGCTCTGCACCCGGGTGGGCACGCCCAGCGCCTCGAGCGAATCCTGAATGGCCAGGGCGTTAATAACCGTACCCAACATGCCCATGTAGTGTCCGGTGACCACTTCGATTGGAGAGTCTGACGCCATTTCGTCGCCCCGAACGATGTTGCCGCCGCCCACCACCACAGCCAATTCAATACCCAGCTCAGCCACCTGCTTGATCTCGTTGCCGATGCGGCTGAGTTCGCCACCATCCAAGCCCCGGTGACCGGCCCGGCACAGGCCTTCACCGCTGATTTTCAGAACCACCCGTTTATACTTGGCCTTGGTCATCGTGCTCCAATCCGAATTGATCCAGACACGCTTCCATCCAGCGACGTCGGACCCATTTGGCGGCGCAGACTATCACGATCCACCGCACCAGGCACGTGCAAACTTGGAGGATCGACCAAATGCCCGTCGCCGAACGGAGCCAACAGGCCGCCTGACGAAGACTAACCGACGGACATAGCGCGACACGGCATGGGTTCATCGAACCATGGACAATCAACCCACGCTGGCCAGATCCCATAGCCTCAAAACCACTCAGCCTTCTTGAGGTAGAGCAGTCCGAGAGCGTCCCCCTCCAACCCGACCAACCCAAGGCCATGGCCCCTTCCGGGCGGGTGTCGGGCGGACCCGATAATCTGGGGGGGGGGCAAAGGGTACTGATCCAACGACGACGCAACCCCACGCACGGCCTCGATTCAAGTGGCACTTGCTTTTTACTCAGAACTTCTAAAGTATGGTCCTTTATTGGCCGGTGGGGGTTGAAATCGTGAGACCGAACTAACTAAAATCACAGGTACGTCAAGGGCGTTCGAGAGATGAGAGAGCGAGTGCACTGGGCTTTGTGGTTGCACATGCTCTTTTTTGCTTTCGGTCGCCGGCGGGGCAAAGAGCAATCGTCGCATCGGGAAAGAAGCATTGGGGAAAGATATGGTTCGTCGTACAACCGTTCTGTGTGTGGGCATATTGGCCACGTGTCTGGCCGGGTCGAAAACAACGGCCCAGGTCACGTTTCCATTGATCGATCATCCAGATGCCGCCCAGGATCCTCCGCCTTATGGCCTGCGGCTTGACGATCTATTCCTCCAAGCGCCGGTTCTTGGCAATGTCCCGAATCCGGTTGGTGGGGTGACTTCATTCTCGTTCGATCCGACCAACGGCGGCGACATGACCCTCTCAGTCATAACCGCCGGCACCGCTCTGAACATCAACATCTCGGGCACTGCATTTGGCGGCGTCGACACGGGCACGACCTACGGTTTCGGCGCCGGGCTGTATGCCATCGACTTTACCTATACCATGAACGTCACCGCGGTGCCGGGGGTTGACGGCGGCTGGGTGGTGTCTCCCAACAACGCGATGAACAACGGCACCATCACGGCGCTGGCGGGGGTGGCCGACATTGCCGAAGGCACATCCTGGCAACTGTTCGACCAGGTCGACAGCGCCAACGACGCGCTCGTGTTTCTCCAAGACGAGCATCGCTTGGGCGGTTTTCCAGCGCTTGCGGCTCTAGATCCTTGGGTCGGTCGCGGCTGGGTCACCTACAATTCGGATGGAACCAACTCGAGTGCCACGCAGGACTGGCTTTTTATTGCCATCCCGGAACCCTCGTCGCTGGGCCTGCTGGTCATGGGTGCCGCGGCGCTGCTGCGCCGCAAGCGGGCCGTGATCTGAACCCGCAACGCCCCCAATTTACTGAAAGATTGGACTGAACCGTCAGGCGTCGAGAAGGCGTTCCACCG
>JBHHVM010000579.1:0-2327 GCA_046754265.1 Phycisphaerae bacterium | reverse complement strand
AGCGGGACGTAAGCCGAATTCTGTTCACTCGCCGAAGCGAGCGGACGGTCATTCATCTGGGCCGACCGTCGCCGGCCGGCTCGAGCACCCTACCCACAGCTTCATCCCGAACTTCTCGGAAAACGAGACGGGCCGCCTCTTGCTGCCTATGCGGGCTTGCTGGCGGTGGGGTTTACCCTGCCGCAACCGTCGCCGGCTGCGCGGTGCGCTCTTACCGCACCTTTTCACCCTTACCGGATTTCGAAAAACCCGGCGGTATCTTTTCTGTGGCACTTTCCCGCGGCTTGCGCCGGGTTGGCGTTACCAACCACCGTGCCCTGCCCAGTTCGGACTTTCCTCCCGCCGCCACCAAAGGCGACGAGCGACCCTCTCGCCCACTCCGCCGCAAAAGCATTGTACGCGATACATGATGCAGCCGCCATCAGAGCCGCGGTGGGAGCGTACGTGACAGGTAGGGCAGGGGGTTCTCCCGGCAAAGCCGGGGGGTTCCCCTGCCGCGCCGAAACGGCAGGTCAACGCCGGCGCGCCGGTGCTCGTGCGGCGGGTGGCACGGTCTACCGCAGCCAGGCCCTGGCTAGTGTCACGGCGGGTGGCACGGTCTACCGCAGCCAGGCCGTGGCCAGTGTCACGGCGGGTGGCACGGTCTGGCGCAGCCAGGCCGTGGCTAGGCCGACATCCACCGCGCCTTCGCCCTTGGCCTCCATCGGTTGCAGCCAACCGCTGCCCTGTGCCACACTCTTAGGATTGATTCTCATTCGCCACCGCCGATGTAGCCCAGGTCTTTGAGTTGCTCGATGCGCTGGTCGGCGCCGGGGACTTGGCCGGTGCGTGATCGGTGGGCTGTCAACCACTCCACCGAGTCATGCGTGGGCACTGTTCGGAACGGGCGACCCGCCAGGAAGTCCGCCGAAACCCAGCGCGGGTTCACACTCCCCGACATGTCCCGGCCTATTGGAATCGACAACAGCGCCAGGACCGTGGGCGTGATTTCCAGGACCGAACCCAGAGTCGGCAGGTCGTAGACTTGCAGCTTTTCCACATCGCGGTTGATCTTCGACCGCCCCAGGCCAAGCCCAGCCAAAATGATCACGCCGGGTTCGCCGTTGGTGTGGTGGGCGGAATTGACGTTGGACGGCGGATCGTCCGGATCGAACCGCCCTTGGGTGTTGACGGGCTTCATGCCGTGATCGGAACAGACGATAATCCGGGCGTCGGGCCCAGCCGCCGACACCAGCCGGCCAATCACCTCATCCACGTACAGATAATAATTCTCGATGACCTTGCCGAAGTTGGCCACCTGCGCCTCGGTGGGCGGATGTGCGTACAACCCCGGCTCCATGTAGCGCCAGAAACGGTGCCCCACCACATCCGTACCGCCCAAGTACACCGCCAACAGGTCAAACCGCTCCGCCTCCGACAGCAGCGACTCCGCCACGCGAACGTACACCGCATCCGCCCGAAAGGACCACAAACAGTTGTCCCACAACCGCCGGCCCAGTTCCGACAACGGGTGCTCGAACTTGCCGAAAATGGCCTCGGTCAGCAATGGCAACGAACCTTCGGTCTCTCGGGCCAAGCCCATGATCGAGTCCTGCCGCTCTGGCGGGTACACCTGCCCCGCGGCGCCCTGGATCAATCGGCCCTTCCAGATTTGCTTGCCCCCGGCGATGTCCAACTGCTGGGCCGTGTTGGTCTGGGCCACCATCACCCCGTTGATCGGCTCGACCGGATACGTCATCCACCAGCCAACCACCGCCACACGCTGATCGTAGTCCGAAGCGATGTTCCAAATCGCCTTCGTTTTGCGATCCCGATTGGAAAACAATTGCGGCTTTCCGTCCATGAGCGCGGGCTTGACGAAATTGTTGATCCCGTGCTGGTCGGGCATTTTCCCGGTGGCTATGGTGGTCCAAATGACCGGCGACAGCGTCGGCCGGATCGTTTTCAGCTTGCCAAACACACCCCGTCGCATCAACGCCGCGATGGCCGGCGCTTTGCCGTCGCGGACCAGGGGCAGCAGCACGTCCCACTCCAGCCCATCCACACCGATCAGCAGGATGTCCGCACCGGCCTGAGCATCGCTGACGCCCGGCGGTTTGTCTCGACCGCAACCTGCAACGAGAAGGATACTCGCCCAACACAGGGACAAGCAGACGGATAACGCAATCCTATTCATGGGAACGCAGCCAAGACAGGGGTATTCGAGCACGCTCGACGCCCATCGCAGCATCAATAAAACATGGCCCGAATGGACCGCTTCATGTTCTCGGGGTCACCGGCCAATTGATCGGCCATGCGCTGCCGGTAGACCGGCTGATTGTCCCGCC
>JBHHVM010000578.1:0-2338 GCA_046754265.1 Phycisphaerae bacterium | reverse complement strand
GCCCGGTCGCGCAGCTCTGCGATGGGCTGGATGTCGTCCAGACGCCGGCCATAGGGGTCCACGCCCAATTCACGGAGTTTGTCCCGTTTCTTGATGCGCTCGGCTTTGAAACGGTTTTCATCGGCCATGGGGCGTTGGGGCTCTTTGTTTGTGACCGCGATAACGTCAAGCCACGGATGGTAACCCGACGAAGCCATAGAGGCAAACAGTTCGCTGGGTCGGGTTATTGTCGTGGCCTACCCGTCTCACCGGTCGCAAGACTGGTGCCACATGGCTTGCCCATGCCCGTCAGGTAGCCAAGTATCGAACCCATTGATGCAGGTCTTGCGACGGTCGTCGAGTTGCCGGGCGATAAAGGAGGCGTGGTCTTGGTTGGTGCGGATTAGCGATCGGCTGTAGAGGAGCGGGCACGGCATTCGCGCTCGAGGATGGCGAAGTCCCCTTCGGCCTTGGAAACCCATTCAGCCGTGATCGGCTTCATAGAGTACCGTGCCCTCCTCCAGAATATCGCGCATGACGTCGTCGCCCATCTCGATGTGCTCGCGAACCATTTGCGGACTCCGCACGATCAAGTACACCGGAAATGCCGGGCAGAGCTTCATTCGCATCTCCACCGACCGCTCGACGCTTTTGCCCTTGAATGGAAGGATGACCAAGAGGTCTACGTCAGAGTCGTCGGTGGCGCTGCCGCGTGCAAAAGAGCCGAACAGAACGACACGATTGGCACCAAACTCCCGCCCGATCCGCCAGCCCAACTTCTGGATCTGAGTCATGGTGACCATCGAGACATTTCACCTTTGAGAAAGATGCGCCGGGACTTCAATCCCGAATAATCGGGCATGGGAAGGATTCCTGCATCAGGCATGGCAGTACGAACTGTCGTCCCGAACGCACTATCGTCGCGGCACTGCGTGTAACCAGTTGTGGGAGTCTGGGGCGTCGCCGGTTTGGATGGCAGTCAGCCGGGCGTAAAGTTGTGTGAGAACCGGGCCGGCGATGCCTTGGGGGCAATAGACGATTTTTTCGTCGCGCCAGGTCACCGAACCAATGGGGGTGATAACGGTGGCGGTGCCGCAGCAGCCAGCCTCTTTGAAGTCGCGGATTTCTTCGATGGGGATGCGCCGGCGCTGGGGGTTCAGGCCCATCTCCCGGGCCAGGGTCATCAACGAACTGTTGGTGATGGAGGCCAGGATGGAGGGGCTGTCCGGCGTGATAAATTGATCGCCCCGGGTGATGGCGAAGAAGTTGGCCGGGCCTGATTCATCGATGTATTTCTTGTGCTTGGCGTCCAAGTAGAGGACGTCGGCGTAACCTTTTTGCTTGGCGGGGATGCCGGCCCGCAGGCTGGCGGCGTAGTTTCCGCCGGCTTTGATGTCGCCTACGCCCTGGGGAGCCGCCCGGTCGATGTTTTCTTCGACGATGATGTCCAGCGGCTTGAACCCGGTCTTGAAGTAGGGGCCCACCGGCGTGACGAAGACGACGAACATGTATTGCCGGGCCGGCTTGACGCCGACCTCGGGGCCTGTGCCGATGACCAGCGGGCGAATGTAGAGGCTGGCCCCGGTGCCATGGGGCGGCACAAATCTGCGGTTGGCATCGACGACCCGCTCAACCGCATCGATAAACATTTGCTGGGATATCTCGGGCATGTATAGTTTTCGACAGGAGCGCTGCAACCGGGATGCGTTTTGCTCGGGTCGAAAGAGAATCACTTCACCGTCGATAGTCTCGAAGGCTTTGAGCCCCTCGAAGCACTCCTGCCCGTAATGCAGACAGGTGGCAGCCATGTGCAAGGGTAGCGTGGTCGAGGAGGTGAGTTGCCCTTGGTCCCATTGGCCGTCGCACCAGGTGTAACGCAGGTTGCAATCGGTCTGGTGCCATCCAAAATCCAAATTGGCCCAATCCAGATCGGGCTTATCCATGTCCGTCTCGGCTGCGGCGTGATCGAGCAAACTCATGAAGGTGCCCTCCAGAAGGATCGGATTTAGCAGGCGCCGCCTCGGCCCCTCTATTGGGGGCTGGGGTCGCCGCTGACTTGGCCGCGAGTTGAGGATGCGGGCAAGTCGGTCGGCTGGGGCCCTGCTCTCGATCCGAGTTTACTGCCCGAATCGAGTCGAAGCCAATGCCCGGGCGGGGCGGGGTGATCGTTTTTGGGGTCCAGAAACCCGAAAACCGATCCGCACTGCGGCGGCGTGCTCCCCGGGCGGCGTCGGGCCGACTGGCCGACTTAGACGCCTCTCAATCTATTGTAAGGATAGCGGCTCGACGGGCAAATTCCAGCGCCGGGCGGGCCTGGAGGGGGGCAACGTCCGTTAATACATGCGGTGCAATAGGTTCC
>JBHHVM010000577.1:0-2339 GCA_046754265.1 Phycisphaerae bacterium | reverse complement strand
CTGGAGGTTGGGGATGCGATCCACGAACTGCTGCGAAGCGCAGCCCGGTCGGACGGGGCGGCACCGGCCAGCCAGACCCGCTTCTCGAGAAAGCATGCTTACTTCGGACTTGGGGAGTTGCCGCTCTGTACGGTCAGCGCTGCTGGCGGCGTTGGTGTGTGTCCTGACGGTTGGGGCTGCGTGCGAACCGCCCGTTGAGCCGCCGGCGACGCCAGCCTCGCCGGTTGCTCCGCCAAACATTCTGTGGGTGGTGTGGGACACGGTCCGGGCCGATCACCTGAGTCTATACGGATACGGCCAACCGACGACGCCGCGTCTGGGGCAGTGGGCCCGCGGGGCCCGGGTATTTGAGGACTGCACGTCGTCGGCGAGTTCGACCGTGCCCTCGCACGCAGCCATGTTCACCGGCCTGCTGCCCAGCGAACACGGCACGCACGCCGATCATCAATTCCTGGACGACAAGTTCCACACCGTGGCTGAATTGTTGCGGGAGCGGGGGTATCAAACGTATTTGTATTCGGCCAATCCGCACATCTCTTCGGCTGAGAACTTCCACCAGGGATTCGAGGTCGAGGAGCACCCCTGGGACCCGCAGTACCAGGCGCAGGCCGTTCGTATCATGCAGGCCAAGGTGATTCCGCAGGATGCCAGCAGCGAGTTGCCCGCCAAGGTGCGGGCCCGGCGACTGTCACGTTGGGACATCAAGGCCAGCGGCGAGCTGACCGGGCAGGCGTTGGAAACGTGGTTGGCCCGGCGAGACCCGGGTCGGCCGTTTTTTGCCTTCTTGAATTACATGGAGGCCCATCGGCCCTTCGTGCCGCCCCAGCGCTATCGCCAACGGATGATGACGCCTGAACAGGTGCAGCAGTCCTACCGCGTGGATCGGTCCTGGGGGCCGATGTGGCGCTACGTCTTTGGCTTGCACCAGTACAGCCAACCCGAGTTGGCGGTTATGGCAGCCACCTACGACGCCACCTTGGCGGAGTTGGACGATCTGTTCGCCGATCTGATGGCATCGTTGGAGTCGAAGGGCCATTTGGAGAACACCGTGATCATCCTGACCGGCGATCACGGTGAGCATCTGGGTGAGCATCACCTGTTGGACCATCAGTATTCGCTCTACCAGCCGTTGATTCGGGTGCCGTTGGTGGTCAAGTACGCCCCAAAGTTTGCCCCGGGCCGAGACCCCAGGCCGGTGATGAACTTCGATATTTTTCCGACGATCTTGGAGCTGGCGGGAATACCGATGCCGGCGGGGCTGGCCAGCAAGGCGGTCAGCCTGACCGCCCCGCGTGCGGACCGGGTGCGGCTGGCTGAGTACCCCGCGGTATTCAAAGAGCCGTTCGCCGCGGTGCGCCGGACGAATCCGCAGTTCGACTCTCGGCCCTGGCATCGGCTGTTGTCGGCGGTCATCAAGGGGGACTACAAGTACATCCGGGGCACCGACAGCCGGGCTGAATTGTACAACCTGCGGGATGATCGGCTGGAGGCCCGCAATCTGCTGGGCCAGCGCCCGGCATTGGACAAGCAAATGGCCCAGGCCTTGGATCGGGCACGGGCATCGCTGCGGCTGGCGGGGGCGCCCGATGCGCCCGTGCCGGAGATGACCGAGCAGCAGCGCCGCCTGCTCGAGTCGCTGGGCTACGTCAACGAACCGAAATGACCCATGCCCTGACTGTGACTGAGGTCAAACGATTGCCTCAGTCGCCCACGTAGCCAAGCGATTCGAGTTGTTTGCGTAGTTCGTCGGTGATTTCGACGGTTATTGGGGCGACGAATGTCGCGGTGGCGACGCCCTTGTCGCGGTCGGCCAGGGCGGCCATGAGCGGAAGGACGGACGGGGGCTTCTGGTTGGCGACATCGACCAAGCCCAGCGGGTCGGCGGTCAGGTCAAACAGCTCCCAGGACGGAGTTCGGGCATCGTGAATCAGCAGCCATCGGCCCGGTTGCAAAGCGGCCCGCTTGGCGGGGTTGGAAATCGATGCGCGACCTTCTCGGAAGGTCATCTGGGCGACCAGATATTTGACTGATGGCGTCGTGTTGTCCATGAAGGGCAGCAAGGATTGCCCGTCAAGATCGTTCGGCGGGGTGATGCCGCACGCGTCGAGGATAGTGGGCATCACATCAAGCAGTTCGATCGGCTGGGCTACGACCATGGGCTTTTGTTTCCAGGAGGCGGGAAACTTGACAATCAGCGGCACCATCAACTGCTCTAGGTATAGCCCGCCGTGACCGATCTGGTTGTGCCCCCCCAAGCTTTCGCCGTGGTCGGAGGTGACCACGATGAGGGCTTGTTCGTACAGATCCATTTTCCGCAGGGTGTCGAACAGGTCGCCCAT
>JBHHVM010000576.1:0-2346 GCA_046754265.1 Phycisphaerae bacterium | reverse complement strand
AGGTACTGTAATATATCCTAACAATGTCCGAACGGCAAATGTTTTTCCTAAAAAACCCCGAACATTTTTCCGGAACGATTGGGCGCCCTATATTTGCCCAGCCACTCGGTCCTACCCCCAACATCTAGGCCTATCGACCTGCCCGGGGGCAGCACGTCAGGCAAAGTTTGCCGACGCCGCGGACGGCGCTAGTGAACCAGGCGGAGGGTGTTTTGGACCTGCTCTTTTCGGGCGGCGTAGTTGGGGAATAGGCCCGCTTCGATCATTTCATAGAGTTTGACGACCTGCGACGGGTGGTAGTCTTTGCGCAGGTAGAGTTTGGGGTTGGGGGCCTCCCATTGCGGTGTGGCCACTAGCCGTCCCTCTGCCAATTCGGTCACGGTTTGGCTGAGTTTTTTCAGCCCCGCCAGGATCGCCTTGCAGCCCACGGTGTGGGGCATGTCGTCGGCGGTGATGTCGGGGCGGGCGTGGTGGATGATGGCCCCCGAGTCAATGCCCGCGTCGATCAGATGGATGGTAGCCCCCACATACTCCGGCTCATCGTTCAACAAGGGGTAGAAGTTGGTGGCTGTGCCGCGGTAGTAAGGGCTAAGCCCCAGGTGCATGTTGATCATTCTGCCGGGAAAGGCATCCAGCAGCGGAGGTTTGATCAACCCGGTGCCATAAACAGCCACCGCTTCGACGCCGGCTTTGCCTAGGAACGATACGGTGCCATCGGTATTGAGCGTATTGGTGTCCACGTGCAGGACGCGGCAGCTGGGGCTGTCGGTCAGTAGCTCCGCATCGTGGGCGAAGAAGCGTTCCTCTTGGCGCCGGCGTTCGTCGAAGTGATGTTTCAGCACGGCGGCCGTATGGGCATCGATCCGATCGGCGGCAACGTCAGCCGGGGCGTAGCCGGTGTCCTGGTAGACCACAGCCGCCAGTTCATGCCGGGCGCGCAGGAAGTTAACGGCGAAGCGGTGGCGGGTGTCGGTGCTGGTCAGGATGGCGGTTCGCATGTTGGAAAAAGAGTTTACCACAGAGAGCACGGAGGCACAGAGAATTGCTGCAACGTCGCCTGCAAGCGCCGAAGCAAGCTGTAACTCCGTGGGGCGATGCCACGGGAGTTGGCAGGTTGAATGGCTGGTAGGACTTCCCCTGACACGTAGGCGTTTGATGCCGGATTACGGGATGGTCTTTTCCCTGATTCCAGGCAGCACTACGGTTCTGGCCGAAAGCAGACGTAGGCGGTATGATGGCTGCCCGCACCGTGCGGTGCAACTTGGACATTTTGGATCACTTCGAAGTTTGTGAGGTGCAGCTATGCGACGAGCTAAGATTACTGTGGTTGGCGCTGGGAACGTGGGGGCTTCTTGTGCGGTTTGGGCTGCGGCCAAGGAGTTGGGGGACGTGGTGTTGTTGGACATTCCCCCGGCTGAGGACAAGACCCGGGGCAAGGCGTTGGATTTGGCCCAGTGCGGCCCTGTGTTGCGATTTGATGTGAACCTGACCGGGACGTCGGACTATGCGGAGACAGCCGGCAGCGACGTGGTCATCATCACGGCCGGCCTGCCGCGTAAGCCGGGGATGAGCCGGGATGATCTGGTGGCCACCAACGTCAAGATCGTGGGCAGCGTCAGCGAACAATTGGCCAAGCACGCCCCCGATGCCGTGCTGATCGTGGTCTCCAACCCGTTGGACGCCATGGTCTATACCGCCTGGAAAAAGAGCGGCTTCCCCACGCACCGCGTGGTCGGCCAGGCTGGCTGCCTGGACATCGCCCGCTATCGCACCTTCATCGCCATGGAGTTGAATTGCAGCGTCGAGGATATCACCGCGTTGCTGATGGGCGGGCACGGGGACGACATGGTGCCGTTGCCGCGGTACACCTCGGTGGCCGGCATTCCGGTGACCCAGTTGATTCCCGAAGATCGACTCAAAGCCATCGTCGATCGGGCCAAGATGGGCGGCGGCGAGTTGGTCAAGCTGATGGGGACCAGTGCCTACTACGCCCCGGCAGCCGGCAGCGTGCAGATGGCAGAAGCCATCATCAAGGACAAGAAACGCATCCTGCCCTGTGCCGCGTATTGCGACTCCGAATACGGCGTGGGCGGCTACTACATCGGCGTGCCCTGCGTGCTGGGGGCCGGCGGCGTGGAAAAAGTCATCGAGGTCGAATTCAGCCCACCCGAACGCGACATGTTCAGCTCCAGCCTGTCCCACGTCAAAGAGCTGGTCGAGTTGGCCGAGAAGTTCCTGGCGGGGTAGGGACGTTGTTGGCGGGTCGGCCGTGGGCAGGCCCATCGTACGCCAATGAAAACGGCACCGGCCGCGCCTGGGCGTGGGCCTCTACGAGCCCCACGCTGG
>JBHHVM010000575.1:0-2346 GCA_046754265.1 Phycisphaerae bacterium | reverse complement strand
GTGCTCAATGACAACAAGTGGGGCATCGCCCCGACCCAAGGCGCCTTCGCCCAGGAACTGGCCAGGTTTCGGGCCAGTCAGATTTACGAAGACATCAAGCAGCGCACCCGCAAGTTGTTGCCCAAGGTGCCGGTCGTCGGCAAGCCCGTGTATGGGGTTTTGGATCACCTTAAAGAGGGCATCAAAGCCACGGTCAGCCCGGACCAGATTTTCGAGCAACTGGGCTTTCAATACATAGGCCCCATCGACGGGCACGACATCGATCACCTCATCGAAATGCTGGAGCTGATCAAGGACGTCCACCATCCCATCCTGCTGCACGTTCACACCGTCAAAGGGCGGGGGTGCGATTGGGCCAGTGCCGACCCCGGCAAGTTCCACAGCCCCAAACCATTCGTCGTGCAAAACGGGAAGGTGACCGTCACCTCGGGCCAAGGCAAAAGCTGGACCCGGGCGTTTGTCGAAGCGTTGATCGACCAGGCCCGGAACGACCCGCGCATCTACGCCCTGACCGCAGCCATGCCCGACGGCACGGGGTTGGACAAGTTCGCGGAGGTCTTCCCGGAGCGTTGTCTCGACGCAGGCATCGCCGAAAGCTGCACCACCGACATTGCCGCGGGAATGGCCCGGGCGGGGCTCCGACCCGTGGTCGCCATTTATTCGACCTTTTTGCAGCGGGCCTTCGATCAGGTTTTTCAGGAAGTGGTCCTGCAAGGTTTGCCGGTGCTGTTTTGTCTGGACCGGGCCGGTCTGGTGGGCGGCGACGGTGCGGTCCACCATGGCTTCCTGGACATCACCTTCCTTCGCGCGTTCCCCGGCATGGTCCTGATGGCCCCGGCCGACGAAGCTGAACTGCGGGCAGCCATGCAATTCGCTTTAACGCTCGACGGGCCCGCTGCCATCCGCTACCCCCGCGACGCGGTGCCTTCACCGTTGCCCGGACCCTGTCCTTCATTCGCCCCGGGCGTGGCCCGTGAAGTGCGTAGCGGCGACGCGGGCACCCTCCTTTGCTACGGAACCACCGTCGCACCAGCCCTGGACGCAGCCGAGTTGTTGGCCGAGCAGGGCAGCGAAATCCGCGTGATCAATGCCCGTTTCGCCCGCCCCATCGACCGGGCCATGGTGGCCGAGGTTTTTAGCGACGCCAAACCCGTGATGACCGCCGAGGATCACAGCATCGCCGGCGGTTTCGGATCCGCCGTCCTGGAAACGGTTCAGGAGTTGGGCCTTTCTGCCGCCAACATGGTCCGGCTAGGCATTCCGCCGGATCGGTTCATCGCCCACGGACCGCGGGCTGGGCAATTGGCTGAGGTGGGACTCGACGCCACCGGCATGGCAGCAGCCATGACCCGGCTGTTGGACGACGCCGGGCGAGCCGACCTGGCCGCCAGGCCCGTGCAGGCTGGACCCCGACCGGTCGTGCCCGGCTGAACCAGCCTTACTTTTGGAGTAGGTACGCATGAGGGCCCGTCGAACTGCAAATCACCCGGCAGGCGGTGGAACCCACGCCGTCCGGGCCGGGTCGCGGCGCATCTTCATCATGGGCAACCCGGACAAGCCCGAAGTGGTCCAGGCGTTTGAGGGGCTCCGCACATTCGCTGACAAACGATGTCACCTGGTAGGGGCCGAGCTGACCCTCGACGGGCAGGCCGCACTGGACGCCGGGGCGGGCCGGATCATTGTGTTGGGCGGCGACGGCACGATCTTGGGGGTGTGTCGGTCGCTGGGCCGGCACCAAATGCCCCTGATCGGCGTCAACCTCGGCAAATTGGGCTTTCTGGCTGAGTTCACCGTCGATGAAGTCCAAAGCCAGTTCGACCGGGTAGTCACCGACGACACGCTGATATCCCCGCGAATGATCCTGCGGGCGGTGGTGCATCGGATGGGCACCGCCCGGTTCGAGAGCCTGTGCATCAACGACTGCGTGATTCAGGCGGGCCCGCCCTTTCGCATGATCCGCCTCAGCGTGGCCGTCAACGGCACGCCGTTGACGGAGGTCTCCGGCGACGGATTGATGGTCTGCACGCCCGGCGGTTCGACCGGCCACAACCTCTCGGCCGGCGGCCCTATCGTGCAGGCAGGGGTCAAGGCCATCGTGGTCACACCCCTGGCGCCGCATTCGCTTACCCACCGCCCGCTGGTGGTGGAACGGCAGAGCGAAGTCGAGATCACGCCGCGACAGATCAATCCGGGCACCACCCTGATTATCGACGGACAGGTGCCCTACACCCTGGACGCCAAAGACCGCATCGTCATCAAACGTTACGACGTCAACTTCCAGATCGTCCACAACCCCCAACACCCCCGCTGGCACAACCTGATTGCCAAGCTGCACTGGGGCCAGCC
>JBHHVM010000574.1:0-2360 GCA_046754265.1 Phycisphaerae bacterium | reverse complement strand
GATCCACGTGCCCCAGCATGGTGACGACCGGTGGGCGGATCTGCAGGTTCTTGCGATCCATGCCCCCGCTCGAAGGATGCCACGGCCTCATCCACGTCCACTCGGGCCACTCCTTCGATGGGCGCTGTACCCACGCCCAGTTACGCGAATTGTTCCTGGACCAAGGCCTGCGCTTCGCCTGCATCACCGAACACATCGAAGGCCTTGACCAACCCGCCATCGACCGCATCATCGAGCAATGCCGGGCCGCCTCCGACGCATCCTTCCTGTTCATCCCCGGCCTCGAAATGGACTGCTTCCGCGTCATCTTTCTGGGTCTGGACCCGGTTCGCGTCGACTTTTCCAGCGACCGCACCATCTTCCACAGCCTGCGCTCGCACGCCCGCCTCTGCATCCTGGCCCATCCGGTCAAAGCTCGTTTTGCCTACCCCGATTGGATCATCGACGCCTGCGACGGAATCGAAATCTGGAACGCCCGCCACGACGGGTTCCATGGCATCAGGCCCCAGAACGCGCGCCTGTTCCGTGCCCTATGCCAACGCAAACCCAACCCCATCAAATTGGCAGGCCTGGACCTGCATGCGCCCGCTGACTTTCGCCCCCTGACCGTGCGACTGCAAAACGCCGGCCCCCTCACCGCATCCTGTGTACTGGATCAACTCCAGCACGGCCTCACCGACATCTGCAAATCAGGTCAACCCATCGACACGCTGGGAACATTGGCCCGGTTGAGGCACCGAAACCGCATCCGCATGATGGACCTGCTGCACGCAGCCCACAAAACCGTCGCCAATTGGGGCCTATCCCTCCCCGCGCCGCTCAAACGCGTCGCCCGTCGAATCGTGGAGGGCTAAGACGCCACCGTGACCCAACCAGCCGTCATCATCCTGGGCATCGACACCCCCATCGGGCTGACCCTGGTCCGCGAACTGGGCCAAAACGCAGTGCCGGTCTACGGCATCGGCGCCACCCGCCGGGCCGTCGGCTTGTATTCCCGCTATCTCAGACGGGGCTACGTCCATCCCGACCGCAACGACGACACCATCGCTCTGCTCAACCGCATCGCCAGGCAACACCATGCCGACTACCTGATGACCGTCTCGGAAAACGACATTCTGTTCCTGAACGCCCACGCTTCGGAGATGCCCCGCCTGCAACGCCTCTTCCCCACCACCGACCTGCTGAACCGCGTCCTGGACAAAGCGTCAGCCTGCCGCGACGCCAGCCAAGTCGGCCTGAACGTGCCTGATTGTCTGACCATCGACTCCCCGGACCAGCTCACCAACCTGACCGATCGACTGACCTACCCCGTCATCCTGAAATGGGCCCGTCCCGCCGACGTGCTCCCCCAACTCCAAGCCCGCAACCTGCCCTTCCTAAAAGCCGAGTATTGCCACGACGTTGACGGGCTACGCCGCGCCCTGGAGCGCTACGTGGACCTGGGCACCTTCCCCATGATTCAATCCTTCTGCCCCGGCGTCGGCCTGGGGCAAATGGTGCTCATGCACCACGGCCAAGCGGTCCTAAAATTCCAACACCGCCGCCTTCACGAATGGCCACCCGAGGGCGGCGTCTCCACGCTGTGTCAAAGCGTGCCCCTGTCCCAACACGCCGACCTGTTCGACAAATCCATAGCCCTGCTGCAACGGATGAAATGGGAAGGCCTCGCCATGGTCGAATATCGCTACGACCCACAACAAGACCGGGCCGTATTCATGGAAGTCAACGGCCGATTCTGGGGCAGCCAGCCCCTGGCCTATCACGCCGGAGTCCACTTCGCCTACGCCACCTATCAAACCCAAGCCCTGGGCCGCCTCCCCCAACAACCCCACTACCGCCCCAACCTCCGCTGCCGCTACACCATCCCCGACACCAAACGCCTGGCCAGAATCCTATTCCAACCCCAAACCATCCAAAACCAAACCCTACGTTTCAACAAGCTCGCGGAAGTCGCCACCTTCCTGACCACCACCCTAACCCCAACCACCCGCCACTACGTCGCCACGTGGCACGACCCAAAACCAGCCCTAGCCGACCTATACCACGCAACAAAAAAAGCCACCCGAATCCTGGTAAATGTAGCGGCGGGCGCCTCGCCCGCCGTTTGTCCCCCACAAAAAACCCAATCCACCCACCAACCAAGACTCAAACCCAACGCCTTCACCCACCCCGGCACCCCGTGTCACAAATAGCACCACCACAACCAAAACAAGCGAGCCGCGAACTTTAATGATAAAGTAGCCTGACCCCTTTTCCTCTTCGATAGATTAACGAGGATAACGCAAATCCGGGATTACTTGTCAATTGGGTCGATTCCAGTCTCAAAGTAGGCTTTGCGTTTCTCCTCAATGATATTGCTC
>JBHHVM010000573.1:0-2379 GCA_046754265.1 Phycisphaerae bacterium | reverse complement strand
GTCGATCTTGACGTCGGCGGTGCCGGAAGGGGTCTCGATGGGCCCGTCCGTGATTTGAGTGGCCAGGGTCTCTGCAGCGACATAGTCCTGGCATGCGCTGATGGCGGCCTGAAGTTTTGGGCATTGGGTTTGCAGGCTTAGGGTGATGCGGTCTGCGAGTTCCAGGCCTGCTTCTTTTCGGGCCACTTGGACGAAGCGGACCACGTCGCGAGCCAGGCCTTCGTTTTTAAGATCGTCGGTCAGGCGTTTGTCGAGCAGGACGATCAGGTCCGCATCCTCGGCGGCTGCCCAGTCTTGGCCGTAGTCTTTGGTCACCACGAAGTCCTCGCCATCGAGGGTGAGAGGACGGTCCTCCACCGTTAGAGTGACGGCCGAGCCTTGGGCGACGTCGGCCGCGATTTGAGTGGCGTCGGCGCCGGCCAAGACCTGCTCGATCTGGCGGAGCTGCTTGCCGTATTTGGGGCCGGCGATCTTCTTGTTGAGCGAGACGACGGTGGTACACAGGTCGGCGGCCGAATCGCGAACGGTGGCCCGCTTGAGGTTCAGTTCCTCCAGCAGGTGGGCCTGGAACTGGTCCACGGCGGCCTGGACCGCTTGATCGGTGGAGGCGACGATGAGCTCAGCCAGGGGTTGGCGCACCTTGAGCTTGGACGCGGTACGGGCAGATCGCCCCAGCGAAACGATGCGCAGCAGGGCAGCCATGCGCCCGGACAGGGCGTCGTCGATTCGACTCTCGTCGGGCGTGGGGTAGTCGCAGTGGTGGATGCTCTCGGCTGCATCGGGCAGGTGCCCGGCGACCAGATGTTGGTAAATATGCTCGGTGACGAAGGGGATGATGGGGGCCGCCACCTGGCATATAGTGGTCAGAACCTCGTAAAGGGTCTGGTACGCGGCCAATTTGTCGGTGTCGCCTTCGGTCACACCGCGCCAGAAGCGGCGCCGGTTGCGGCGGATATACCAGGTACTCAGATTGTCCAGGAACTTGCGGATCGCCTGGCAGACGGCCGGCAAATCGTAGCCTTCAAAGTGGCGACGGGCGGTGCCGATGAGCAACTGCAGGTCCGACAGAATCCAGCGGTCGATATCCTGCCGCCGGTCCATGGGCACCGCCGGGGCAGCCGGGTCGAACTCATCGAGCCGGGCATAGTTGGAAAAGAAGGCGTAGGAGTTCCACAGGGTCATCAAGACACTGCGGCGAACCTCATCGGCCGGCCCGGACGTGACGCGGCACATGGGTTCGCCATCGACGGTTTTGTTCATATCGACGATATGATCGCCCATGTCGTAGCGGACGGTGGCGGGTTGATCCGGATGGCGCGTCCCGAAGGGTAGATCGACGGTCGGCGATTGGGCGCAAAACATCCAGCGCATCACATCGACGCCGATCTGGCCGGCCGCTTCCTCAAACCAGATGGCGGTGCCGTCGGATTTGTGCATGACCTGGCGTTTTTCATCCAGCACCAGAGCATGCCCCAGCAGCGTCTTGAATGGCGGGCGCTTTTTCGGCTTGCCCATTTCCATCATGGCGCTCATGGCCAGGATGGAATAGAACCAGTTGCGGAACTGGCCCGGGAAACATTCGGTGATCAGGTCGGCCGGGATCCACTTGTCCCAATAGTCGGGATCGCTGTTGTAGCGCGTCGTGGAATAGGCCACGATGCCGGCGTCCAGCCAGGGGTTGCCCACGTCGGGGATGCGACCGACTTTGGTGCCACACTTGGAGCAGGCGATCTTGACCGCGTCGATGTAGGGGCGGTGGGGCGAGTGACCCTCGAACGCGTCCCACCCTTCGACGGCCCGCTCCTTGAGTTCGTCGCGGCTACCGATGACCTCAAAGTGACCACACTGCTGGCACTCCCAGATGGGCAGGGCCAGTCCCCAAAAACGCTTCTTGGAGATCATCCAGTCGCGCATGGTGGTCAGCCAGTCCAGTTCGCGCTCTTTCCCTCGCATGGCCGGGGGTAGCCAGGTGACCTGTTTGGTCACCGCTTTGATCTCGTCGCGCCAATCCATGGAGATGAACCATTCATCCACCAGCCGGAAAACCAGCGGGTCACCGGTGCGCCAACAATGAGGATAGACGTGGGGATATTTCTCGGCGGCGACCAGCAGGCCCTTTTCGCGCAAGGAATCGATGATGGCCTGGGCGGTGGACTCGTCGGCGGCCCGCATGCCGGTGAATGGGCCGAAGCCCTCAACGAAACGCCCCTCGTCGTCCAACGGGGCGATGGCTGCCAACCGAAAGTGCTTGCCCCAGGCGTTGTCCACGTCGCCGCAGCCGGGTGCGGAATGGACGATGCCGGTGCCCTCACCCGCGACGACGTAAGACGCGCCCTTGGAATCTTTACCTGGGTCGAAGACGCAATGGCCTTCCTCGCC
>JBHHVM010000572.1:0-2397 GCA_046754265.1 Phycisphaerae bacterium | reverse complement strand
GCGTTGATCCGACGCGAGATGCGATATTTGTTCTGGGGGATCACGGGTGTTGTGGTAGAGGACGCCCGGGGCGGCACCCAGGCGGCTTTGGACCGGTTCCGGGAAATGGCGCGACGCTCGACATTCGGGCTTTGCCCACGGGGGTACGGAAAGACCTCTTTTCGACTTTACGAGATGTTCTACCTTGACGCCGTGCCGGTTTACATCTATGATGAGCTATGGCTGCCCTACATGGACGTGTTGGACTGGACGGAGTTTGCGGTGTTGTGCCATAAAAGGGAGTTGCTTGGCCTACGCGAACAGTTGGTCCGTCTTGAAGAGGACGGCGCGGCCGAGAAAATGCGGGGGCGCAGGCTGGCGCTCCGAGAGGATTACTTTTCGCACGATGGAATGTGCAGGCAGATTGTCCGGTATCTGGAGTCGTATTGATGTACTGGCTGGAGAATTGGTACAATCCGCCTTGCCGCCTGGACGCCAGCCGCGCCCCTATCTATGATGTGTTCGCTTGCCGCCTGGAGGGTGAGTTCTTCGAGGACGACATGGAACTGCCCCGCCACCTCCGCAACCGCGTGATAGGTTGGGGCGGCTGGACCATGATCTTGGGGCCGTATTACAGTCGCCACGCCATGTTGGACCTGCGGGTGACATCCTGCGATTCGTGCCTGTGTTTTTTCACCGACCCGTACTTTGCGACCATGATGATTGCCGTCCCCGGCACGCACAAGACCCTCACGCTACGCACGCGACACGCTCGGCCCCTGACGGTTCACCCTTCGCCGATGGCGGCTTGTGGTGGGTTTCTGGCCGCCGCGACGCTGGCCAAGTACGACGCGCCCTATATGATCGAGTGGATCGAGTACCACCAAAAGCTCGGGGTGGAGCATTTCTACATCTACAACAACGGGTCGGCGGACATCACGCGCGTCTTGGCCCCGCTGGTTGCGAGCGGGCTGGTGACGGAGATTCCTTGGCCCCACCCGTACAAGGTGTATGAGTACCAGTGGCACCCCTGGTGGCCAACCGACTCGCATCTGTACTGCCAGCCCCCCCAGCAGATGCACGCGATTCGGAGGTTCGGGCACAACTGGACGTGGATGATGATGACTGATTGCGACGAGTTTATGGTCCCGGGACAGGAGCGGTATCTAGTGCCCCTGCTGGAGCAGTATGATAGTAACGCTGTGTCGGGGCTGGAGGTGCGAGGGCGTTGGTTCGGGAACAATCGGCTGCACGGGCCGCCGGTGGGGAGCGTGGTGGACCGCTACACTCGCTGCGAGCCGGGCTACACCGCCGCCACGAAACTGATCGTGAGTCCCAAGAACGTGCGGGCCATGCTGATTCACTGGGCGAACTCGCCCTATGAGACGGTGCCGATCGACCCGGATGTGTTGACCTTCCACCATTATGCCGCTGTCAGCGCCCACCATTCGCGCTGGTCCCCGGCCTACGACGGGCAGCACAACGCGGTTGAGAATCGGCGGGCAATCGAGGTGCGCGACCTATGATCCAGTCGAACCTGACCGTCGAGTTGGCGCGACAATTACGGACGGATTTTGCGCTGTACAATTTTGTGGAGACCGGCACTGCCTGGGGCGACACGGCCGAACGGGGGGCGATCATGTTCCGGGCGGTCTACACTATCGAGTTGGGGCTGAAGCAATACGTGGCGAGCCGTCGCCGGTTGGCGGGGGGGCAAGTTGTATGTCTATTCGGACATAGTCCGTTCGTCTTAAAAGAGGTCGTGAAGTGGTTGCGTGGAGCCTCTCTATTTTGGTTGGACGCGCACTATTCGGGCGGCGGGACCGCCCGGGGGCCGACCGAGTGCCCGCTGCTGGCGGAGTTGGACGCGGTATGCGGCCATGGGCACTGCATCCTAATCGACGATGCCCGGCTGTTCCGGCGGGAGGTGCCCCTGAACGGGCATCGGCCGGAAGATTGGCCGACGGTAGCCGACATTGAAGCCGAATTGTGTTCCGGCGAGCGGCTTTACCACCTGCCCGACCAAATCCTTATTACCCCACGGGAGTATGAAGCATGTCTGGTGTGATAACAATGAGACATCTCGGAACGATGGGGCGGTTTGGCAACCAGTTACTCCAGTACGCCTTCTTGCGGTGCTATGCGGACCAGTACGACCTGGAGGTCCAAACCGCCCCGTGGGCGGGAGAGTACCTGTTTGGGATTCCGCCGTCTCCCGTTCGGCTGTCGCAAGTCATCTACCGCGAGCGCTGGCCCAATGGGGCCATGGGTGTTCAGTTGCCACCCGACGGGGATGAAGCGTGCAACCGGGACTTTGTAGGTTACGCACAGTACCCGATGGGCTGGTACGCCCCGTATCGGCACAAGCTGTCGGAGTTGTTCTCACCTACGCCCGAAGTGGCCGACCGGATGGCGGCG
>JBHHVM010000571.1:0-2408 GCA_046754265.1 Phycisphaerae bacterium | reverse complement strand
AGCCAGGGGCGCATCTTCCGCCCATACCGGCCCAACCATCCAAACCACCGCAGCCACGACCCACGGGGCGATGACGGACGCTCCTCGACGTGACCTTCGCTCCGCTTCGATCATGCTGCCATCCTCCCGGCTGACTTGGCTGGGGCTGCCCTTCGTTCGGTCATCAATGTCTGCATCAGCAACAGGGCCAACCCGCCCGCCGCGAACCACTGATACCGCTCCACATAGCGCTGCTCCTGTTGGGCCTCATACTCCTCGGGTGCCAAACGGGCCACCATCCGTTCGTAAAACTCTGCCATGTCCACGTCGGCGGTCCCGGCCGGCACCGCAAAACCATCCCCACCGATCCCCGCGACACTCTCCAACAGGGCTGCGTTCAACTTGGACACGTGCCGTGTGCCGTCGGCACCGGTGACAAACGTTTGACCCTTTTCCGCGGGGATCGGGATTGGCCGACCGGTCGTGCCGTCACCCAGCCCGATGGCAAAGGTCCGCACGCCGTGGTCTTCCAGGGCGTATCGGGCAGCGAACTGCGGGTCGCTGTCCTGATCCTCGCCGTCGCTTATCAGCAGAATGGCTTTGTGATTGCCGGCTCGCTCGCCAAGTTTTTGGGCCGCCAGTCGAATCGCCTCCGCCAGGTTCGACCCGCCGCGTGGGGCGGTGTCGGTGTCCACCTCGTCCAGGGCCATTCTGAACCAGCCGTAGTTGGGCGTCAGCGGACAGGTCAGGGTGGCCTTGCCGGCAAAACACACCAGGCCCACCCGGTCCCCCGGCAGCAGGGCCAACAGGTCCTTGATGTATTGCCGGGCCCGCTCCAATCGGTTTGGCCTGCAGTCGTCGGCCAGCATGGACCTCGAGACGTCCAGCACCACCATGATGTCCACGCCCCGCCGGTAAACCTCCACCGATCGCTCTCCCCATCGGGGCCCCGCCAAGGCCACCACCAGCAGCACCAGCGACGCCAAAATCAGCCCCGCCCGGACTTTTTGCCGGGCCCAACTGACCCCCGGCGTGAGTTGGCCCAACAGATTGACCGTCGCGAACCGCTGTAGCGCCCTGCGCTTGCGGGCAAACCCATACCCATAGACGCCCGCCAGGGCTGGTATCACCCAAAGCAGGTGCAAAAAGTGAACCTGACCGAACGAAAAGTTCATGCTACGGTATCTTTCTCAACCTCGTATTGGCTAACACCACTTCCAGAACCAACAAGCCCACCACGATCAACAGCAGTGGGGGCAGCCGCCATCGGCCCCACGTGGTCCAGGTCGTGGCAGCTTGGGTGTACTGTAGGAATCGGCGTTCCTCGGTCTGGGTTTTTTCCAGCTTGTCGATTTCGGCATACACGTTGTGCAATGCCCGGGTATCGACGGCTTTGAAGAACTGCCCGCCGGTGGTTTGGGTCACCGCCCGCATCTGCTTTTCATCCACCAGGGCCCCGCCCCGGCGCCGCGAACCGATGCCGATCGCATACACCTTGATGCCCGAAGCCTTGGCCAGGGTGGCCGCCTGCTCCGGGGTTAGATCGCCCGCGTTCGTCTCGCCGTCGGTCAACAGGATAATTACCTTGCTCTTGATCTTGTGACTGTCGTTGGGCGCCGTCGGCCGGCGGTCCAGGTCGCGCAGCCGTTCGATCGCCAGGGCCAACCCGTCCCCAATGGCGGTGGCGTCTTCCTCGGCCAGCCGGGTCCACTCCGCCTTAAGCTGCCTGACCAGACGTTGGTCGCGCCGGGCTTGGGCCTGGACGACGCTGTTCTGTAGCTCCTGTCGCCGGCGCTGCACGCTGGGTCCCGCTGCGGTTTCGCACTGCTGCAAGATGGCCAGCACGTTGTCGTGGTCCAATGTCAGCGGGGCCAAGCTGTCGGCGTAGCGGGCAAAACCGATCAACCCCACCAGATCGTCGGGCCGGCCCTTTAGCGCTTCCCCGTCTCCCTTAACGAACGTCGCAAACACTTGCTTGACCGCGTCCAGGCGGGTGGCTCGCTGTCCATCCAGGACGAAGTCCGGGCTCTCCATGCTGCCCGACAGGTCCACGACCATTTGCAGAGCAATTCCCTCGGCGTACACCCGGGTCTGCTCGTCGCCTTTTTCCGGACGGGCCAAACAGACTACCAGCACGACCACCGCCAGGCTGCGCAGCAGAGGAATCAGGTGACGTAATTTGACACCCATACTCGTGGGTTGACGGGCTATGAACTCCACCGAGCTGTATCGCAGCGCCGTTTGAGCATCGTGCTTTCGCCACCGCCACCAGATGATGACCAGGGCTACAATCAGCCCCACTGCGAACAGGGCCAGCACACCCGGGCCGTAATGAAAACCGAAACTCGCCAGCATCAGGCCGCCGCCTCCCGCGCGCTCGAATCACCGGCCGGGGCGCCGTCAGGCGCCGATCCGACCGGAATGGTCTC
>JBHHVM010000570.1:0-2414 GCA_046754265.1 Phycisphaerae bacterium | reverse complement strand
CCGGCTGTTGAAGCAGCGCCAGCCGGTCGGCGGCTTGTGCCAACTGATTCTGAAAGTGGGTGTTGGGGTTTCGCAGGATGTCCTCGAGGTCGGCGGCGGCTGGGCCTACCTCCTGGATGGTTTCGACGTCGAGTTTGGCGGCGTCGATCCGGCGTTGGACGGTTCGGCGGCAGCGGTCCTCGAACCAGCGCAGGGCCCCGGTGCCGATGTCGCGGCTGAGCACATGTCCGATGGAGGGGCGTTTGACGGTGACGTTGGCGCCGGCGCCGCGCAGGATGGCCAGCCCGTCGCGCATCCTGGGTCGATTGAGGTCGGCTTCTCCGACGGCGTAGAAGACGGGGAGGTCACGTCGGGCTGTGACCATCCGGGAGGTGACGGTCGGCGGCAGGTAGTTGGCGGTGACGGCGATGGCGGTGGCCTGAAAGTTGTCGGCGTAGAGTAAGTGAAAGGTCATGGCACCGCCTGCGGAGTGACCGGTCAGCAGGACGCGCTGGGGGTCGTAGTTGACGGTCTGGCGGAGGTGGGCGTCGAACTGGTGTATGAATTTCAGGTCGGTTTCGCGCCATCCCGCTTCGACGGCCTGGGGGGCGGCCAGGATGAAGGGGAGTTTTTCGTCCAGCGACAGCCAGAAATCAAGGATGTCCCGGGACTTGGTCTGCGTGCCGTGCAGGCAAATGATGAGCGGGTATTGTTGTTGGGGGTCGAGGTCGGCGGGCGTGGCCAGCCAGTAATGCCCGTCGGGCAGGTCGATACGTTGAGGCCCGGCTGCGGTTTGACAGCAACTCTGGAGGGATAGGGTCAGGCAGATCAGCGGAATCATGGCGGTGAGTGTATTGGGGTCTCGTTTTTGGGGCCAGCCTGCGTTGGCGCGTTTTCTGGAATCTGGCGTCCGCGCGGGCTGAAGCCCGCGGCTCGTTTTGTGGCGTCGACTGCCGTTAGCTCGTATCGGCGTCTTGGCCCGGTGGGCGTTATGCGTTTGGCTTTTTGAGAATCAAGAGGTCGTAGCTAAAGGCGGCGATGAGGCCTCCGACGACCGGGCCTACCCAGTAGACCCAGTGTTGGGACCAGAGGGCGGAGGTGACGCTGCCGCCGCCGATGAGGGTGCCGATGGTGCGGGCGGGGTTCATGGCGGCGCCGGTGATGGGCCCGCCCATGAGGATGTCGATCATGACGGTCAGGCCGATGCCGAAGCCGGCCACGCTGGGGGCCCGGCCATCGACTGCGGTGCCGAAAACGGCGAAGACCAGCAGGAAGGTGAGCAGGATTTCGACGAAAACGGCCATGGGGGCGGAGATACTCGCGCCGAAGTTGGGCGTACCCAGCGAACAGTTGGCGATGGCTTCGGTCCCGGTGATTCCGCCGTCGCCGGCAGCCAATGCTTTGAAGATGATGGCCAGGAAGACCCCGGCGATGGTGGCTCCGGCGCACTGGGCGATGATGTAGCCGATGGCGTTGCCGAGTTTGATTCTGCCGGTGGCCAGCATGGCGAGGGTGACGGCTGGGTTGATGTGCCCGCCGCTGATGTTCATGGTGGCCGTGACGGCGATCGAAAGGGCGACGCCGTGGGCCAGGGCGATGCCGACCAGGCCCGGGGCTCCGCCGGTCCAGGTGGTGGTGAGAATGGCCCCCGCGCCGATGAAGGTCAGGGCGAAGGTGCCGATGAGTTCGCAGGTCAGGTTTCGTACCCGATCGTCCATGATTGAACGTCTCCAAGCAGTCGATGTTTTCCAGTTATAGCGGGGTGACGCCCTGGTCAGGCTTTTGGTCTGGGGCGCCGGCCGACACGATTCGATTTCTTGGTTCGGGGCTGCCTCCGCGCGGGGCGGTCCCGATTCCGGGGGGTATCATGCCATTAAGTGGGCCGGTTGTCATCCCCTCGGCCAAGCGATTCGACGAGCGCATCGTCTTCGGGACAGGAACGGACTATTGGGGGGTCGGATTTGGTTGACGGAGCGGGGCGGCCTTTCTAGCATCCAGCGATTCCGGCGGTGTGGTCCGCAAGCAAAATACCAACGCCTAAAGAGGATGGGAGTAATCGAACGATGGCTAGATCCGTGACCCTAAAGGGCAATACGTTGAACCTGGTCGGACCGGAGTTGAAGGTGGGCGATAAGGCCCCGAACGCAACGCTGCGCAAGGACTTGGTGACCGACACGTCGATCGGAGATACGACGGGCAAGCATCGGATTTTCAGCGTGGTGCCGTCGCTGGACACGCCGGTGTGTGCCGAGCAGACCAAGCGTTTCAACACCGAGGCCGCCAATCTGTCCAACGTGGATTTTTATACCATCAGTTGCGACCTGCCGGTGGCCATGGCCCGGTTTTGTGGGGCTGAGGGTATCGACACCGAGAAGGTGCGCATCTGGAGCGATCACAAGGACACCGAATTCGGCAAGGCCTACGGCACTTTGATC
>JBHHVM010000569.1:0-2415 GCA_046754265.1 Phycisphaerae bacterium | reverse complement strand
GTTGCTTGAACTTGTTGATGGGTAGTTATTCGCCATCCCGCCCGCTGGATTCGTGAACGCCGAAGATGCGGGAAGGGATTCCCGCGGATGGGGGTGCGAGAAAGGATTCTCGCACCAGGCACTCGCGCATGCGCCGGGTAGACCCCGCGCTTGCGCTTGGGGCTCTGATGGGTTCGTGGCGCGGGGGCGTTCCCGGGTAGGTCGTTCAATCGCGGCGGTTTTCCATTCTTTGGCGCCAGGGTGGTTTTTGTTCTTGGGTTACGTTGGCCCATAGGCCTGCGGCGGCTCGTTGGGCGCGTTTTTCTTGGGCCATGAACTGTCGCTTGTAGGGGTGGGCGAATCGCCAGTCGGCGTAGGCGTAGCCGTTTTCGATCAGCAACTCGTTGAACATTTGGCCGGACGGTTGGAGGTAGACGTAGGCCAGCAGTCGGCCGTACAGGCCCCGGGTGCGGGTGGGGGATAGCACGACCCGAACGCTTCGACCCATCAGGCGGCGCTTGGCAAAGGCTGATGCCTCGCGACCAAAATACATGCCCTCCGATCGCTTACCGGCCACCTCGGGCGTGTCCACCCCCCAAAGTCGAATCCGCGTTGTGGGGTATTGGCTGTCCGGAACGTCGATATCGAACGTGTCGCCATCCACCACGTTGACCACCTCAAAAACCTGATTGTGATACCGCGTGTAGTCGTCGCCGACGGGCAGCTTGCCCAGAACCCGTTCGTAGATGAACAGCCCCGCCACGGCCAGCAGCAGGGTCGTCGCGGCTGGGTGGCGCCGCCAGATGGGGGCCAGGCGGATGGACGGCGGTAGCTTGGGTCGGCCCCACACGGTGTCACTCCGTGGCAGTTTCGTTCGGCTGATCGAGATTGAAGGCAGCGTGTGCGGCTTGCAGGGCCCGGGGACCGTCGGATTGGGGCACGATGCAGCCAATGACGATTTCACTCGTCGAAATGGTCTCGATGTTGATCCCCGCCTGGGAAAGGGCTGCGAACATTTTGGCGGCCACGCCGGTGTGCGAGCGCATGCCCACCCCGACCGCACTGACCTTCGAGACGCCCTCGTCGATTTCGACGCCGCCCAGGCCCAGCGTCTTGCGAACGTGCTCGCAGGCCACGCGGGCCTCAGCCAGGTAGGCGCTGGTCGTGGAGAAGCTGATGTTGGCGATACGCCCGTCTTCGTAGATGGTCTGGGTGATGTCGTCGATGAGCACGTTGTGCTTGGCGATCTCGGCGAATACCTCAGCCGCGATGCCCGAACGATTGGGCACGCCGGTCAGGGTGACGACGACCAGGTCTTCTTTCAGGGTCACGCCGCGGACGTAGATCGCTTCCATGCCTGGGGTTTCGGCCATAATCAAGGTTCCGGGTGCGTCGGTCAGGGAACTTCGCACGTGAATGGGGACGTTGAATTTCTTGGCAAACTCGATGGATCGGGAGTGCATGATCGTGGCACCCGCCCCGGCCAACTCGAGCATTTCGTCGTAGCTGATGCGGTCCATCTTTCGGGCCGACGGCACCAACCGGGGGTCCGCCGTGTAGATGCCGTCGACGTCGGTGTGGATTTCGCACAGTTCGGCGTTTAGCACCGCAGCCAACGCGGCGGCGGTGGTGTCCGAGGCCCCCCTGCCCAGGGTGGTGATTTCGCCGGCAGTGTCGATGCCCTGGAACCCAGCCACGATGACGATGTGCCCAGCCTCAAGCTCACGGGTCAGGCGGTCCCGGCTGATGGAGTGGATACGGGCATTGGTATGGGCGCTGTCGGTGAGCAGCCCCAGTTGGGCGGCTGTCAGGCTGATGGCGTCGTGCCCGGCGGCGTGAATGGCCATGGCCATCAGGGCGATGGAGATTTGCTCGCCGGTGGTCAGCAGCATGTCCAACTCTCGACGCGGGGGATCGGCTGCGACCTGCCGGGCCAGGTCCAGCAGCTCGTCGGTCGTCCGACCCATGGCTGAGACCACCATGACGACCTGCTTACCGGCCAACTTGGCTTGAATCGCCCGACCCGCAGCCCGGTGGATTTTTTCGGCGTCGGCCACGGAGGTGCCGCCGAATTTCTGGACGATCAGTGCCATGCGTGCATGTTAGCACCCGCCGGGCAGATAGACCAAGCGGACAACCCCCGGGGCATCCAGCCCGTGGATCCGATGCATCGATGCGGTTGCTTGGGTGCCCCATTCTTCGCCGCAGGCGAAGGGTGGGGGACGGATACGTCGCCGGCGCAGGTTGAAACTGGTTGACGGTATTTGGCCTCCATCCGTCCCCCACCCTTGCTTCGCAAGGATGGGGCACCCGCACCCATGTACGAACGGCCCGTGTTGCCACGGGCCGTTGGCACGAAGGTATTGGAGGAGAAGACACGTTGCGCCGCTGCACGCCGGCGTTTAGATTGTGGCCTTGCCAGGCATCGGCTGGGTC
>JBHHVM010000568.1:0-2418 GCA_046754265.1 Phycisphaerae bacterium | reverse complement strand
GCCCATAAACTGCGACTTTAATGCAGCCACCGCGGTCCATTCGCAAGGCGACGATGCTTCGAACATCTTATCGGGAACAGGATCGGTCAAATGCAGGTCGCAGAACCGCCTTCCCATCCCCCGGAAACGCCGACTTGAATTCGCCCGTTTAGAACCGACCCACTCAAAATGCCCCCGTGAACGTGTTTTGGAGGCCTGCATAGTCCTCCAGGTCGACGTCACCGTCTTGATAGAAGTCCGTGAAGGTGCAATCGGGCGGCCCCGAAGGCGGCACGGCTCCGGGACCGGCCAGGCAGCCGGTCATCGCGTTCAGGTCGGTCAGGTCCACGTCGCCGTCGCGATCCAAATCGCCGCCCCAGACGCGGACATCGACGGCGTTGGGATCGTTGGTCACGTCGATGCCGGCCGCCAGAATCTCGTTCATGGAGCGGTCCAGGTATTGACGGAACACGCTGTTGGGGTTGTCGGGGTCCTGGGTGTCACCGTAGTCGGCCAAGGTGTACCCGTTCTCAATGATCTGGGGCATCAGGATGTGCTTGACGGCCCAGACATCCAGGGCGATGGGGTCGGTCCCAGCCAGCAGTTGGTCTCGGCGGGAGGCATCGGCGTAAACCGCCGCGGGCCCCCGTCCCGGGCGAGCCAGGACCCAGATGCAATCCAGCAGGGTCAGATCGGGCAAGCGCACCGAGGCTAGCAGCGAGCCCATCCCGCCACGCCCCACCGCGTTGTGCGAATCGGTGGACAAACGGGTGGTGACCACGCCCATGTGGTTCTTGACCGCCCCGGTCACCCCATAGATGAAGTGCGTTTTCAGGACGGGCATGTTGATGACCACCAGCCGGTCCGGCGCATAGACCTGCAGCCCTGCCACCCACAGGCCGTGCTTGTAGCTGATGTAGGTCCCGTAGGCGGTCTGGAATTTCGGATAGGAAACTTTCATCAGCGTTTCGGGATCGTCCAGCGCGTCCACCACGTACCCGCTGGTCATGTCCCCGTCCTGATATTCGCCCACCGAAACGAAGCGAAGCGAGTCCCAGAGTTGAGCGGAGATGGTCCAGCCCTCGGTGGCGAAGTCGGCGACCACGTCTTGGGCCGATTGGAGCGGATCGTCGGCGTTGCTCTGGGCGTGATTGAGACTGCCCCAACCCTGACCGTTGTCAGCCACGACGATCTCACCGGAAAACCCGTCGGGATGCTCGCAGATGCGGCGGATGACGCCACGGAGCAGATCGGTGTTGGTGCCGCCCCGCTCGGGCCATTGGGCGTTGATCTTGATGAGCACCACATCCGTGGCGTCGATCAAACCCCCGGGGCCCGACGTCGGCCCGGACACGGCGGACCGATGCCAGGGCATGGCATTGAGACCCATGAGCGTCACCAGATCGTCGAACCCGCCGTGGCGCAGGGGCTCGGCGCCTCGGGCGTGGTTGACCTGGAAGACCACCGGATGGTGGTTGGCCGGCGGGATTAGCATGGTCACATCGGGCGGTGCCGGTGTCCTGGCCAGGGTGAACAGGACGCCGGCCAGGGTCACGCCAGCGGCCAAGACGGATTTGCCGGCCCAATGGTGCAGACCAGCCAACAACCGGGTGCGGGCCAGGATGAGCCCAGCCACCAACGGCCCGCCAAATGCGGCGGCCGCGGTCCCCATGGCCGCCCGCTGACATGGGTAAGCCAGACGGCTGGGCTTGGTCCCGCTACGCAGGAGCAGCCAAGCCAGGGCCAGAATGCCGCTCGCCAGCGTACACGCCCAGGTCCAACCGCGCAGGGACACCGCGCGACGTGCGTGGCTCGGGTGACGACGGTGCTGATGGTGAGGCCCAGGCGACCGATGGGCCATGGGCTGACGCTCCGATCCTCCTCCGCGCCCCATGGCGGTAACCCGCGCCGGACACGTTTCTCCGGATCGATTCAGCCCCATTATATCAAGGGAGACCGAGCCTATCCATGAATTGCCAAGCGATTGTCGACTGCAGCGGCAGGGTCATTCGGGCGAGGTGCGGCCCACGACCACGATTCCGGCGTTATCGGCCGCGCTGGTGACCGCCTGGCGATCGATGATCAACGTCTTGCCGGCTTCGAGGACCAGCATGGCGGCGCCGTTTTTCTTGAGGTTCTCGATGGTCTGGACGCCCACGGTGGGCACGTCGAAACGCATGTCCTGGTCGGGTTTGGCCACCTTGATCAGCGCCCAGCCGCCGTGGCGGCAAAGTCGACCCGCCCGCTCGATCATGCGATCTGTTCCTTCGATGGCTTCGACGGCGATGACCTCGGTCTCTTTGACCGCGATGGCTTGACCGATATCAAGCCGGCCCAGCTCCTTGGCCAGGGTCCAGCCGAAGTCGATGTCCTTGCGTTGGGCAGCGTTGGGCGAACGGGCGGTCAACACGCCCTCGGGGGCCAGGTCTTCGGTGCAAT
>JBHHVM010000567.1:0-2422 GCA_046754265.1 Phycisphaerae bacterium | reverse complement strand
TGATCGAAACAGACGACCTGGGGCCGACGCCGTGAGCATCTATTGGGTCAAAGACACTGTTGCGGCCGACACGATTGGCACGGTGGATACGTTCGCTGATCCGTACGGGATTCAAAAGGCGTTTGATCTCGCGACGGCCGGCGACGAAATTCGCATCGTTGTCGGTGCGAACAACTACAATTCGGCGAGCACCAGTTGGACGAACCGCGACGCTGCGGACAAGACGATCAACGTCGACAGCGCCACGCCGGGCACGGCGACAAACTACGTTAAAGTAAGCGGCTGGACGGACGAAACGACTGAGGGCCAGGTGACGCTCGACTTTGATTCGGCGGTGATCGTTGGCAGTAACGGATTCACCGTGACTGTGTCCTACTATGTCTGGAAAAACATCCACGTCACCGATTGCGATATAGATGGCTGGGATGTATCCGCCATCCGGCATGTGTTTTACATGTGCAAAGCGTCCGCGAATGGCGTTAATGGATGGGACACAAGCTGGGGCATTGTGTGGACACGTTGCGAGGCGGCGAATAACGGTGGCGATGGCATCGAGGGCAGTGGCGTCTTCGCTTACTGCGAGTTGCACGACAACACGGCATTGGGTTCGGGGGGCGGTGGCGACAGCAACACTATTGTTTCGACGATCTTCGACGGAAACACAGGAGACGGCGCTTCGGTGGACGACTACAACATGCTTGTCGGCTGCCTGTTTGAGGACAACAATAACGGATTGTCCATATCATCTGCTAACGTGGGGAACAGCTTCGTAAACTGCGGATTCACCAACAGCGCAGGTTATGGCGTCGCCAATGCAACCGGCTACCTCATCCTGGAGATAAACTGCGGCTACTACGGCAATGGCACGGGAACCGTTCAAGGCACCATCGCCGTCCAGGCCAACCGCGTCACTACTGATCCGACGTTCACCGATGCCGCCAACCGCGACTATTCGATCGGCACGAACTGGAAGGCCCAGGGTGAGGGGGGGTATCCAAGTGGTGCGAGCACGGGTTATGTCGATATTGGCGCAGTGCAAAGGCAGGAGACAGCGGCAGGCGGCGGTGGTAGTTGTCACGTAATCGGAGGTTGAGTACATGGCCGATAACATCGAACTCAATTCCGGCTCGGGCGGCGCGACGCTCAGGACGGACGATGACGGCAGCGCGCATTGGCAGTACGTGAAGCTCGCCTGGGGCGCGGACAACACCCAGACCATCGTAACTGCCGCCAACGGGGTGCCGGTCCAGCCAGGCACGAGCACCTCCTGGGTGCTTGGCGCGGGCACCAACGCGATTGGGAAGTTGGCCGCCAATTCGGGTGTCGATATTGGCGATGTGGACGTAACGAGTGTCGTGCCGGGCACCGGGGCCACGAATCTCGGCAAGGCCGAGGACGCGGTTCACGCCAGCGGCGACACGGGCGTGATGGCCCTGGGCGTGCGGAACGATGTACTGGCCGCGCTCGCGGGCACGGACGGAGATTACGCCCCACTTCAAGTGGATGCCAATGGGGCTTTGTATGTTGCGGTGAACGGGACCGTAACGGTCGCCAGTCATGCGGTGACTAATGCGGGCACGTTTGCGGTTCAGGCCGCCCAGTCGGGCACATGGGATATTGGTACGGTTACGACCGTGACCAGCGTTACCGCCATCGCCAACGCCCTGCCCGCTGGGGACAACAATATCGGCAACGTGGACATTGTGACGCTCCCGGCGGGCAACCTGGGGATGCAGTTAATGGCGGCGTCCCTGTCGATCGTGCCCGCCTCGAACATCACAGACGGCACCTACATCGGCGACATCAAGTTCGGCGAGGCCCTCCCGGCGGGCGCTAACGCAATCGGGAGTGTAAGCGTAACCTCGATGCCCGGCACGGCCGCAGAGGCGGCGGCCTTGCCTTCAAGTTTCGTGGTAGTAGCGGCCGATGATGGCACGGACACACACCCGCTCCAAGTGGACATCAACGGGAACCTGAAGACGGTAGCCCAGGCCAGCACCGCCACCCAGGAAGTGGTGGGTGATGCGGCCGAGAACGCGACGGCGGCCGGGAACCCGGTATTGTCGGGCGGCAGGTACGACGCTTCATCGCGGACGCTTGGCGACGGGGACGTGGGGGCGCTCGCGATCTCGCCGCAGGGCTGGATGATGGTCGCCAACCAGTCCAGCTACCTGTTTGACGGAACCACGCGCTGCCAAGTCAAGCGGGCCTCGGGCGTCGCGGCGGGCGGTGCTCCGGGGACCGACACGATTGTCGTGGCCGTGGTGGGGAAGAAATTCCGAATTCTGGCCCTGTTTTTGAAGGCGACCTCCGTAACGGCGAACAATGTCTACCTCTCGACTACGACAGACACCGACGTGCTGGGCAACTCGGGCAACCCGATCCCGCTTGCGGTGGACGCCGACGGCGACAACGATTCCGG
>JBHHVM010000566.1:0-2427 GCA_046754265.1 Phycisphaerae bacterium | reverse complement strand
CCATTCACATGCGATCTCTAACAGTCTCTTTACGTTTGTTGCCCGAAACAGGTTGACGTTATCGACCGTGCGGCCGCGGTTTGGGGGGCCGATGAGCCTCCCTGTGCCGCCGGCTTTGAACTAACGAACCGGGCCTGGGTTGTCGATCCACGCACTGGTCCACATGCCGCAACGGGCCGGTACAACACGGGCTGAAACGATCACGTCTTGGATCGTCTCGTACTTGGCGTTCGAATCGCCACGCGCGGCAGCACCTTGAACAGGAGTTACCCTGTGAGATTGTCCGGTTCTTTAAAGGTTCGCCTGCTTGGGTTGATGAGTCTGCTGATGGTCACCATTGTGGTGGTGATTGTGGCCACGCTATGGGTCATTAACGGCCAGAAGTCCGATGGCGTGGTCATCAACCTGGCGGGAAGACAGCGGATGCTGAGCCAGAAGTTCAGCAAAGAGCTGCTCATCGAGATCCAATCTCAAACCGGCCCCGATTCGGGGCGGACCGCAGAGTCAAAGGCCGCTGAGCCGGCCTATGCCAAGACCAAGGCGTTGTTCGAGGTCACGCTGGCTGCCCTGACCGCCGGAGGCCAAACGTTCCTGGACCTGGGCATGACCAAACCGGTGGAGATTCCGCCAACGGCTGACCCAGCCATCCTGTCCAAGCTGACCGAGGTGTCAGCCGCCTGGAACGCACTCCAAGAGACGACCTCGATCATCACCAAAGAACCGGCTGGCTCGCCCGCCCTGGCGGACGCCCTGGCGGACTTCAAAAAGTTGAACGTCACCACGCTCAAGCAAATGAACGCAGCCGTGGGAATGTACCAGAACGCGTCGGAAGGCAAAGTGGCGCTGCTCAAGAAGGTGCAGCTCACCGCGGCGGGAGTATCGATCGCATTCTTCGGGTTTGCGATCTGGATGTTGACCACCCACGTCGTCCGACCTTTGAACCGGATTGTCAAGCGGCTCGACGATAGCGCCTCGTCGGTGGCCACGTCATCGGAGGAAGTCGGTTCAGCCAGCGAATCGCTGGCTCAAGGGGCGGTGGCCCAGGCGGACTCCATCGAGCAAACCACCGCCACGGTTCAGGGCTTGGCCCGCATGGCCGAGTCCAACGCGGACAATTCGGGCAAGGCCAACCAGTGCGCCTCCAAGGCCAAGAACGCCGCCAGCCAGGGCGGGCAGGCGATGTCCAATCTACAATCAGCCATGGCTGCCATCGACAAGAGCACCACTCAGGTGGGCAAGGTGTTACAGACGATCGAAGACATTGCCTTTCAAACCAATCTGTTGGCCCTGAACGCAGCCATCGAAGCCGAAGGGGCGGGCGAACACGGCAAACGCTTCGCGGTGGTGGCTGAGGAGGTGCGCAAGCTGGCCGGGCGATGCACCGAAGCAGCCCAGGACACGGCAGCGCTGATCGAACAGAGTGCCGAAAACGCCAAGCTGGGGGTCAAGCACTGCGAGGAAACCGCCGTTGTGTTTACCGGCATCCAGTCCAGCATCGACGAAGCCTCGGAGTGGGTGGGGCAGATCGCCCAGGCCAGTCAGGAGCAGGCCAAGGGGGCCAATCAAGTCAGCCAAGCGATCGGCCAAATCGAGAATATCACCCAGAGCAACGCCGCCGCCTCAGAGGAAAGCTCGGGCGCAGCCCTGGAGTTGCGGCATCAGGCTGAGCAAACCCAGCAAGTCGTTCTCGAGTTGTCCGCGATCATCAACGGGAACGCCAACCGGTCGGGGCAGTAGACCCACCACGTGGCCCGAAGAGGCCACCGCTAACGAGGCCGGATGAACCATGCAAGCGCTATCGGGCAGGACAGCGATGAAAAAGATCCTGGCCTTTGAAGTGGGAGGGCGGGATTTCGGTATTTGCACCGACCGGCTGCGGGAAGTCGTTCCGCACCGGGCGGTCACGTCGGTTCCCGGAGTTCCCGACTTTCTGCTGGGCGTGATCAGCTTGCGGCACGAGGTGATCCCCATCGTGGACCTGCGGGCGCTGTTCGACGGGCAGCCCACGGATATGGATGCCACAACCTGTCTGGTGATCGCCATGCACCGCAGCCATGACGGCAATCTGACGCCCGTCGGCCTGGTGGCCCGGAAGGTCCAAAACACCCATCGGATCGACGAACGGGACCTGGAAGATCCACCGGCCATCGGCGGGCACCGGCAAACGCAATCTGTCCATGGATTGGCCCGAACCGACGACGGCCTGAAGATCGTGCTGGACATCGACCGGATGTTCGGCGAACACCGCGACGCCCTGCAGGCAGCCCTCGACCAGGATTGCAGCCGGCAAGCTGGGTCTCCGGACGCAACCCTTTCCCACGGCAAGTCGGGCGAAAACCACCCCACCGCCCGTCCCAAGGCCTCCAACAACCGCCGAATCAAGCTGCTGTCAGTTTGGGTGGCCAACGTCGAATATGCGTTTCCTCT
>JBHHVM010000565.1:0-2434 GCA_046754265.1 Phycisphaerae bacterium | reverse complement strand
GGTAGTGGCCTATGGGGCCGACCCTGCCGTTCCGGTCGGTTCAGATTCACCGATTAGCGTCCTCTAATACTGCTTGATGCCTTCGCGCGCTTCAGGTATGCCTCAGATATATCTATATAATCATGGTTATATAGTGATTTGGCCACGTGGGAGAACGAAATCATGGATGCGAGAATCGGCCGCAATCCCGGTTTCACGCTGATGGCCTTTGCTGCGATGGTGCTGGCCATGCCCCATTTCGCGGCTGCCCAGCAGTACACGATTATTGAAATCGTACCTCCGGACGGCGGCTCAACCTATGCCTACGGCGTCAACACGCAGGCCAGGTGGCCGGCACGTGGGGGAGGGTCATTGGTGGACAGCATGCCTTCGTCTGGAGCAACGGCAGCTTCACCGACCTGGGCACGTTGGGCGGCTTAACCACCACGGCCAACGCGATCAATGCTGCCGGCCAGGTGGTCGGTACGTCGTCCGCGTCTTACTGCTGCGACCTTGAGTATGACCCTGTCTGCGAGTGTTATGTCACTGTCCTCACACCGAATTGCATCGGCGCGAATCCGCTGCATGCCTTCGGCGGTGGTATGACGGATTTGGGACCCGGCGGTTGCGACGGTTCAAGCTTCGCATATGGCAATAATGACTCCGGGCAGATCGTTGGCGAGTGGCGTGCCTCAACCAGCCAGGGTGCTGCCGTGTGGGCAGGCGGCGGGCCGACGATCATCGGGCCGGGCGTCGCCTACGACATTAACAACGCCGGCCAGGTGGTTGGCGAGACGGGCGTGTTTGGCACGCCGACACGCGCCGGCCTATGGGATTCGGGCGGCTGGACCCAACTCTATGGTGGAACCAGCGCGGCCCGCGCGATCAACGACGTGGGCCAGGTGGTCGGGTCGGCGTACTACGATCCATATCCACCATCATCTCCATACGAAGGGACGTATATCACCGTCTGGGAAGGCGGCATGATGCGCGTCTATGACCATGGCACGGCGTACGACATCAACAACTCCGGTGAGTTTGTTGGCAGCCACCTTTTCGACGGGACGTTCTACGCAAAGACATCATGGCTCGGGTGGACCGTTGGGGATATCAACGGGATGGTCAAATCCCAGTTCCGCTGGGCCCATATCATCACGGCAACAGGCATCAACGATTCCGGGGACATCGTGGGCACGGGGGTTCGGCAACAGGGTGGCCCTGCGCGTGCCTTCCTGATGACGAAGTGCGACAGCCCGCACGCCGCATCGCCCGACTGCGACGGGAACGGTGTGTTCGACGGATGCGACATCGTGAACGGCACCAGTCGAGACTGCGATTTCAGCGGTGTGCCGGACGAGTGCGAGACCCTGGCGGACTGCAACGCCAACGGCGCGCCGGATGCCTGCGACATTCTGGACGGTGCCAGCCGCGACTGTGACAACAGCGGCGTGCCGGACGAATGTGAATCGTTGCCGGACTGCAACAACAACGGCATGCCGGACGCGTGTGACATCGCCGACGAAACCAGCCAGGACTGTGACTTGAATGGCGTGCCGGATGAGTGCGACCCCGACTTCGATGGGGACGGCATTCCCGACGCGTGCGAGGTCGTGATCACGGATGTCAGCAGCCAGTTCGTCTCTCCGAGCAAGGCCAAGGTATTCTTCCTGGACGGGGTCTCGTTGTCGGAAACGTTTACGGCCACGGTTAACTGGCAGGGGAACACGCCCAGCGCCGTGCGGTTCATTACGCCGCAGGGGACGTTCAGCGGTTCCGGCAGCGGCACGACCTGGACCTATGCACTCGACATGGGCAGTGACTTCGGCCAGGGCGGTCTGCTGACCGTGCAAGCGGAAAGCACCGACGGAGCGACCTCGCCACCGTACGTGGTCAATCTCAAGGTCGTCGCGCCTCCCATCGGGATGGTCCCGGCGTTCCTGTCCGCGCAGCCGTCGGGCGGGACATTGAAGTACGTGACGCCATCTGTTTCGGGCGGACAGGATCTGGTCGTCGAAGCGGGAGTCGGCCCGGGCACGATTACCTCGACGATCCCGCTGTTCGGGAGCGAAGAATTCGCTTTTGGCTCCGTGTTCAAGCTGAGTGCGGAGGTTAGCGGTGACGGCAGCGCCTCGGGGATGTTCCTGAATCTGGAATTCCCGTCGAACCAACACAAGACCAAGATGGCCGGCTTCAAGTTCAGACCGAAGGTGACCGGGACGGCAACATGGCAGTTTGACGACGCCGCCAACCAGTGGGCCCCGGGAGGCCGGGTGACTTTTGGGGGCACCGTCGGAGCCGATGTCCCACCGGTGCCCGTGCAGTTCCTTGTGCTGGGCATTCCAGCCTACTGGCGGGGTCACATCGACGTGGGCCTCACGGCCGGCCTGGACTTGATGAGCTGGACCGCTCCGGGGCAACCCGTTTGGAACGGGACGCTCAGCTTGGACCCGTTTCC
>JBHHVM010000564.1:0-2440 GCA_046754265.1 Phycisphaerae bacterium | reverse complement strand
AGTTGGCATGACATCAAGAACACGGGGATTCTCCATAGGCTGGCAGCGCAGGCCGACAGCCGGGTTAGGGGTTGGGATTCGATTAGGGATCAAGCTCTTGGGGGAGTGTTCTGATCGGCCTCTTCTGTGGAAGGCAACTGCTTCGGGGCCGGGATTGTTGACCGCAACGTGTCCAAACTGGACACGCCGAGTTGCTCAAGCTGCTGCAGTATCTCGGTGGTGTCGGGCTCAGCCTGGCTCGACGATCGGGAGATGAGGTAGACAACGACAACCGGCACCGACATGCCGATCACAATGGCCAGCAGTCGGAACCGATCCGTCCATAGAACCGCGGAGGTGACCGCCGACTCCGAGTCGCGGGCCATCTCCACGGCTTCACGAGCGGTCTTGGCCAGTTCGGTGTTGGGGTCGGCTGGACGACAGAGCAGGGAGAGTAAAACGATCCCGGCTGCGATCACCAGGATATGGATGAGACCTGGGGGTCCATTCGAGTCATTCATGACACCTCCTGTTGGTTTGGTCAGTTGGGGGGATCACGGCCACCGCGATGGTGGCCCAGCAGCAGGCGGACGATCCTTTCGAGAATCCGCCGTGCTCGTCGCTCCCGGACCAGCAACAGCATCAGCATGAACAAGGCCAGGGACGTGGCCAGCCAGATGAGCAGGGCGCCGCGCAGGTCCGAATCGTGTTGAGAAAGCTCCACGCGATGACGGGCGGTATCCAGTTCACGACGATGGTGTTCACGCTGCAGCTCGCGGTTGAGCCGTTCGATCGACTGCTCCTGGGGCGTCGGACCGGGTGGTGAATCGTCGCACCCGGTCACAAAAACCATCGCGACACCCAGGACCATGGATCGAAGGAGTTGGTGCATGGTCAACCCTCCCACTGCCCGCAAGGCGTCTGGAAGGGACATCCCGAACAGTTCATGGTCGAGGGTACTGGGTAGAAGTGCTGGGCTTTGATGGCCGTCCAGACTCCATGGACCATGGCCTTGACCCGCTCGATCTGTGCTGTGTCGGGCTGAAGGCGATGGATCTCGACCCGGGGCGACTTGCCCTTGGTCAAAACAGCCCATTCGATCTCCGGTAGCCGGTGCCCGTACACCTCGGCCAACGGCTTGACTAGCTCGCTGTAAAGCAATTGCTGCATCGCTGACTCTTGGACCTTGGCGTGGTTCCAACTGGACCGAGAAGTCTTGAAATCGATGATCTTGACTCGGTCCTTGGTCAATTTGACCAGGTCGATGCGACCCAGCAGGTCAGGGCAGTCTGGAATAATCGGTGCCTTGAACTCCTCCTCGACCGCCAGCAGCTCACTGTCCAATTTGGACACTTCGCTGCCCAGGAAGGCAGAGAGCATCCGGTTAGCTAGGTCGCGCAGGACCTCGGCGGTCTCGGATTTGCCGTATCGGATAGGAGTAGTCGCGTCGTTCTTCCATGCGTGATCGTAGGCCTCCAGCAGCTCGTTGATGGACGGTGACTCGATACCCTCGAAGGCTTTGCGAAAATGCAACTCGATGGCTGTGTGGATCGCTCCGCCGAACACCAGGCTGGATGATTTGAACTCAGGTGTTCGACCTTCGATGTAGGAAAAGAGGTACCGCAAGGGGCATCGTTGGTAGGTGGAGATCGCACTGTAGCTCAGGTAGCCGCGGCCAGTCAGGCGTTCAGCGATCTGGTTTGGGGTTAGTGGATTGTCGATGGTGGTTTTGGTGGGCAGGACGGGTAGAGCGGTGGTCATCGACGCCCCCCGTTTCCCACTGGGGCTTGGTTGGCCTTCAACTCGTCGATGAGGGCTGACGCTTCCTGAAGGGTCAATTCATCCAGGCCGTTGACGTTGAAGCGCTGGTGGGCAAGCTGATCGGCGTCGCGGTTTAGACGCTTGCAGATGGCCCTGATGGCCCGTTGCTGGCTCTGGGTGGCGTAGCGAACGGGCTGGCGGTCGTTTGTGCCATTGCCGCGGCCACTGTGTTGTGACGGCGCGTTGCCACCGTTGTTGGCCGAGGCCAACTCCTGGTCCACCGAACGGCGTGCCAGGTCGAACAGATGGCGGATGCGGCCCAACAGGGCATCGGGATCGCCGATGAGGTTGGATTCTACCTCCAGTTCGACGTTGACACTGGCTCCGCGGGAGCCGTAGTTGGGTTCGCCGATTTTGCGGCTGAATCCTGCGTTGAGTTTGAGCATTGGATGACTCCTGTAGGTTGATTGTTTTTCCTTTACCGAGGCCAACCTTGGATAAACTCGCGGGGCGACCAATGGCGGCGAGGCGACATTTACCGACTATGTTCTTGAGAGTAAACTAACACGCCCAGAGGGTGTGACATTAGCACTGCCGGGCAGAGCGCGTCGTGAAGCCCCCGTTGGCGGTGAAGGGGTGGGATGGTGTCACCGGGCAGGTTAGAACGGTTCTCCCGCACTTTTGGTGATTTGTGCTGGAT
>JBHHVM010000563.1:0-2441 GCA_046754265.1 Phycisphaerae bacterium | reverse complement strand
GGCACTCACCCGGGGCAACCGAGCGAGAATCGTATACGGGGTCTCCGGACGGCGGATACACGGAGAAGGGCATGTAGTTGACTCCATCAGGAATCGGGCCGCCCGGGGGAGGAGCACAACTCGCCGGCTCCCACTTCATCAGGCAGGTCTGCTTTGAATCGTTGCACAGCGAGACCGTGACCTGCCCAAAGGGACCACAGCACATGGCCGATGAACTGATCGAGCAGGACTTCTTGCACTTGCCGCCCGGGCCGGCGCCATAGATGTTGCGGACCTCCAGTTGGGTGAGCGCTCGGCTGAAGATTTCGACCTCATCGATGGCCCCTAAGAACGACGCAGCCGGCCCGGCGATCGGATGACCGCGTCCGATCAGCAGATTGGCAACGTTGACCAGCGATCCTTGCTTGCCCGTGGGGATGAACTGACCGGCGATTTCGCCGTTCACATACAACACCACGCTCGTGTCCCGGTCCACCGTCGCTGCCACGTGCGTCCAGGTGCAGGTGGGAATGGGGTCGCCCGTCGAGATGAAATCGGTTTGCCCGGGATTGAACGGGTCAGCCAGGGTCAGCGCAAGCCGACCGTTGAACAGATAAAGTCGATAACCGGCGATCTCCCCGATCAAACTGGCGCCCCGCTTGTCAACGATCGGATCGATGGTGGCCACGCCCCGGGTCTTGCCGTCCACCGGCAGCCCAGCGCAAGGCCAAATCCAGGCATCGATGCTCAAATCACCCGTGCCAAAGTTGAGCCGATTGTAATTGGGCACCTGCACGTGGCCGGCACCAAAAAACTCCATTGAATTACCCACTAACTCGTTGGGACGCGGGAACACGAAACCGACCACAATGCCGTCTTGACCGAAAAGAACCTCCTCGGTGCTGCCGGTGGTCGTCGGATCTTCATCCAGCGGCCACCAGGCAACCATATCAGCCGGCGGCGTGGCGCAGCCCAGACACACATCGGTGCCACCGCCGATGTTGTTTACCTCATCGCACTCGAGAATGGTCCCGTCGATTTGATCGGACAGGTCGAGCGCACCGGTGTCGTCGGCCACGACAAAAAGACTGCTCGTCCCCGGCGGCAGCGTGAGCGAGACGGAGATATCCTCCCACGTTCCCGGAGCCAGGGTGACCAAAGTTGACGTAGATATCAGCAAAGCTCCACCACTGAGCGGGTCGCCGTCGTAAAACGAGACCGCCGCCCCAGCCGCAACGTCGACCGCCCCGCCATTCCCGATGCGGGCCGTGACGGTGCCCGTGTTCACGTCGCAACGCACCAGCGAAGCCGTCAGGTCCGGGGCCGCATTCACCGGGCATCTCGCCGAACCCTGGGTGTTCGACCGGAACGTGTTGGGGGCCGGATCGTCGGGCGGTCCGCCGCCCAGCCAGTTGGGCGGGATATAGAGAGGGATCGATCCATCCTCGTTCACGTGGGTGATCGAGTACGGGTGCTGGTTCCAGATCGCCCGGGTGTTCACCCAACTGTCGTTGAGGTCGCCGTAGACCAGAATCCCCTGGTCTGGCCCGAAACACCCGAAGATGTTGGCGGGGACCACGATTTCCGCGTTGCAGTCACCGTCCACGTCCACGACGATGGGATTCTCGAGGCGCGTCTGCGAGCTGGCGGACGTCTGCAGCCGTATGTTGCCGGTGGCCCCGTCGAAAACAAACAGGTTGCATTCATCGCTGTAAACGACCTCGGCCCGTCCATCTCCCTCAAAGTCGAAAACCGACGAGCCGGTGGAATTAGAGCTGGTGTCCTGAACCGGCGCGGACCACAGCAGGCTCAGCACAGGTGGCGTGCCGGTAACGTCGAAGACTGCGTACCGTGTGCCGCCCGCCACGCCGATCTCCGGTTGCCCATCGTTGTCGAAGTCAGCGATCGTCGGGGGTCCGCCTCTCGCTTGCGAACCGGGCAACGTCGCTGTGGAAAGGACGGTGCCGTCATCGTCGAGCAACGCAATGTTGTTCCACTCCCACACCACGACGACTTCGGCTTGAATGTCCGCGTCGAAATTCCCGACCGCTGAGAACCCGTCGCCGATGCCGGCCGGTTGCGTCCAAAACGCCGGTATTCCGCCCGTATTCGTATGCACTCTCGGGCCGTTCACCACCTCCAGCGTGCCATCGGCGTCAACGTCAGCAGCGAAAGAAGTGGGGCCTCGCGCCCCCGGGCCAAGGAACTGCCCTCCTGGCCCGGGTGGGCTCGGGGCGGGCCAGCCGGGACAAAGATTGCCCGCGCTGTCCAGGACGACATTGGCCACGATAATCTCGGGATCACCCATCCCGTCGAGATTCGCGATCGCAACCGTGGGAGTCTCGATAGCATTCCAGGTCGTGGTCGGCAGCGCGTCGACCCAGAGTTGGTTGCCCTGGTAATCGAAGCAGACGAGCCCTCCGATTAGTATGCCTGTGGTGGATGCCCTGATCGCGATGATC
>JBHHVM010000562.1:0-2445 GCA_046754265.1 Phycisphaerae bacterium | reverse complement strand
ATAGCCCCGACGGTGATTCTGGCCATGGCCATTGGGCGGATCGGCTGCCTGATGTCCGGCTGCTGCTGGGGGCAGGTTTGCGCCACGCCGCAGGGTGACAAGAGCTGGCCCTGGGCCGTCCACTTCCCCTACGGGTCGCCGGCCTATCTGGTGCAATGGAAACGCCAGCAGTTGACCGTGCCGGATGAACTGCTCATGACCTCGCCGATTCACGGACGACTAGAACCCATACCAGCCATCCTCCTGAAGGATCCGGAACTGGAACGCAGCGATGCCTTGAAGCAATACGCCGAGCACTCCATTGCATTGGCGGGACTTTCTGATTCGCAGCGGAATACGCCGGCCGCCAACGATCTTCGCTCGAAGATGAAGTCGCTTCGGCCGCGGATACCCGGGGCCGACAAACGGCAGCGCTCCGACTTCGTCGCGGCCGCGGTCCATCTACGCAAAGTCGCCGACGCCACTGGACAGGATACCGACACGGCGCTGGCGTCGCTTCGGCATCGTGCCGCGGACCAAAAGAGCCTTTGGGTCCACCCCACACAGGCTTACGATGCGATCAGCTTGCTGCTCATGTTCTTCATGCTGTCGGCCATCTTCTTCCGCACGCAGCGTCATGGCATGGTCTCCGCCTGGGCGATGGTGCTCTATCCGATCAGCCGGTACTGTTTGGAATTGCTCCGGGCTGACAACCCGCGAGACGTGGCTGGGCTGACCATCTCACAGGCCATGAGCATTGGGGTGCTGATCGCCGGACTGCTTCTCATGGTGATCTTGGTCAAGTTATCGCCGGGCCGGCCGGCCGAGGTCGCGGCTACGGGCGGTTGATCGCGGTGCCGAACGTGTGCCCGCCCGAATGCGACTGCCGCTGAATCGAATTAGCCCAGGGCAGGCATCAACACCTGGGCGCAGAATAAAACGCCAAGGAGTTTGATCAAATGACCCGGACCCTCTTTCGCACTACCCTAGTTGGATTGGCTTTCCTTGCGGCCATCATCGGCGGGTGCGATGAGACGACACCCTCGCCCGCCGCCAAGCTGCAGACCGCCCCACCAAGCGTGGCCAAACCCTCCGCGCCCCAGGCCCAGGGCTCCGACACGTCGAAACTCGATCCTACCTCGAAACCGACGACCACGCGCACCCCAAGCCAAGACCCATCGTCAACCCAACCGTTGATCGTGGCTGGGCTCACCTTCGACGTCTCGACGGATTGGCAATCCGTGCAACCCAAGACGCGCATGCGTCTGGCCAAGTACCTTCTGCCCGGCGCCGCCGGACCGGCCGAGTTGGTTTTCTATTGTTTCGGGCGAGGCCAAGGCGGTTCCATGCAAGCCAACCTCGGCCGATGGGTGACCCAGTTTCAGAATCCCGATGACTCGGAGAAGCCCGCCCCCCATAAGCAAACTCGGTTTGGAAATGAAGAGTTGAACGGCCTGATCGTGACCTGCCAAGGCACCTACGCCCCCACGCCGATGGCGCCCCACGCCCCGGCGGCGACGCCAAAACCCAACTATGCGCTTCATGCCGTCATCGTCGAAAACGGGCCGGGCGGAACGGTGTTCGCCAAAACCACCGGACCCCGGGCCACCGTAGAAGCCCACACTCAAACCCTCAATCGGATGGCCCGCAGCGTACGGCTGGCAGACTAGCGGAACGGTCGCAACTTGAGGTGCAGATCAGAACCGCGACCGTAAGGGAGCGGACCCGTTTGGACTCGCCGCTCGAACTCTCACCCCCTACAAGGCCAGGACCGATCGGGCCCGCTTCAACTCGGCATCCAAGGTCTCGACCACTCCGCGATAGTCCGACCATCCGCACCCGACTTTGGCCAACAGCTCGCCGGTGACCTCGTCATCTCGAAGCTGGTCCATGAAACCGTTACCCCGCTCGGCACAGACGCATTCAGCCAATTGGATCAGGGCCAACACGCGCTGGGGCGACCCGACCTTTTCGGCAAACAGATCGGCTGGCAGGATTTTCGGGTCGTGGTGGTGCCGGGCCATGTAGGCCAGGTCTTTGGGCAATTTCCACTGCCGCAGAATAGCCGACCCGCAGGCCTGGTGATCGAATCCCAAGGCCCGCTTTTCGGCTTCGACAAACGACAATCCCATCCCTTCGAAACCGCGAACAACCTGTTCGAATCGCTGCGGCAGCAAGTTCCATTCCACAATGATGCCGACGTCGTGCAGAATGCCGGCCAAGAACACGTCGTGGGCCAAGTCAGGCCAAGTTCGGCGACTGAGCATCTGCCCGATCACCGCCACCGATACACCGTGCAGCCACAGACTCTCGGCCGTGAAGGTGCCGAAGCGAAATACGGGTCGATACATGCTCTTAAGGCAGGCGGCCAGCGTCAGGTTCCGGACCGCACTGAACCCCAGCAAGACGATAGCCTTGTTCAAGTCGGTCACGCTGCTCGGAACGCCGAAGTAAGCGGAATTGGCC
>JBHHVM010000561.1:0-2446 GCA_046754265.1 Phycisphaerae bacterium | reverse complement strand
AGACGCCCACGACCAGGACGCTCGCGGAGAGAAACTTGGGCGAGTACATGAAATCACCTGCCAGCACCTGCGTCCAACTCGCGCCGCCGTCTGTCGTCTTCCAGATCGCGGTACCGGAAAACCCGATACCCAGTTGGGGGTCGAAGAAGTCCGTGGAACGAATCGACCCGACAGAGAGGGACTGGAATGCCCACGTGGCGCCGCCATCGCTGCTGATCCGGATCCCACCGTTAAAGCCCCTGGCCCAGCCGAAGTTCGGGTTGAGAAAATTCACAGTTCCGGTGGTGTCCGGGGAAAGACTCATCGCCTGCCAGGTAAGCCCCCCGTCCACGGTCCTGAAGTTGTCGTTTGGGTTGCCGACTACCCAGCCATGCAGCGCATCCACGAAGAACACGTCCAGTATGTTCTGCTGGATCCCGGGAAAGTGTCGAGGAGCCCAGGTTAGACCGCCGTCCTGTGTCTCCAGCAGGAAGTCGTCGGCGAACGTCGCGGCGCCCATGGCGATGTCGCTGCCTGCGATGTAGCCGTGCGTGGGCGTGGCGAAGGTCACGGACTCGGCGTCCAGGGGTTGATACGGCAGCGGGCTCTGGCGGACCCACTGGGCCGTGAGCGTGCCTGTCAGACCGAGCGTGAAAACAGCCGTGATGATCAGAGTTCTTCGCGGGTGATGCATGGGTAGGCTCCTATTCGTGACCTTGTTGAATGCCATATGACTTTCGGAAAGACCGCAACAACGCGGATGTTCCAGGGCACCGGCGGATGCCGGCTCGGACCCTCAGTCTTGGACGGGACGGAGAAAGCGTCGCTCAGCCGGACCCACTCCGGGCGGCCGGTGGAACTTTGGGATTCACGACCGAGACGGTGCTCCGTGATCTCGTACCGACGCATCTTGTGTTCGCTAACGTGGACTCCAAATCCTCTGTTCGGCTCAACCGTGATCCACAATCCGTCAGCCTCCCAACAGTGCGCCTACGAACGGCTGGGTATCCTGACCGTCTGGCGCACCGTCGCCGTTTAAGTCCGAGGCAACAACATGGTTAGGATCGGTGTCGGTACCAACGAGCACGGCGGCGAAGACGGGCACGTCGTTCATGTCCGCCATGCCGTCGCCGTTGATGTCGCCGGGGATCGGCACAATCTCGTCACCGGTCCTAATGGCGTAGACATAGCTGATCCCCGTATTTCCCGAGAAGACTGAGGTGAAGTAGGCCGTCTGGCTGTCGGGGGTAAATGTCGGCTGTTGCGAATTGACATGTTGGTTCACCCCGCCCTCCGAGAGGAGATCGACCTGCCACAACAACACTCCGTTGGCGGTATCATAGGCCCGCACCCGGCCGGGCTGGCCGAAACCACCGCTTCCGCCGGCCAGGATGATGGAGCCGTCGGGGGGGACATTGAGGGCGTCGAGTAGGCCTGAGGAAGCGGGTACGGTCCATCGGGTGCTGCCATCGGGATTGATCGCCCACAACATAAGGCTGCTGAAGGGGCCGGTGTAGATCACGCCGTTGGAGTCGATGCCTGGCATCAGCGGGAGATTGATCCCATCGGGGTGGAATGAAAGCCAGTCGACGCCGCCGTCGGGGGTGATGGCCTGTATTGCCGTTTGGCCCCACCCGACGATGACGCGGCCCGACGGGTCCAGCTTGGGGAAGTTCCGCGAACCCAGGCTCAGGTCGTTGTTGCCGCCATTCCAGAGCGGGTTGCCATCGAGACCGAATGACCACAGGATAGGGGTATTGTTGGTCCCTGTGAGGCCCATGAAGAGCCGATCCGTGCCGAAGACGATATCCGAGTTGCTGCTCGCAGTGCCCCCGGTCCCCTCTTGACCCTCGTTCGCCCAGAGCAGATTGCCATCCGGGTCGAGCGAGAAGACACCGAGCCCGCCGCCAAGTAATGAGTTCTGCACGGCGTAGATGTTGCCATCCGGACCGACATTCGGACCCGCGCGCAGATCAAGACCGGGGTCTTGATTTGGGAGCTCCCACTTCAGCGTACCGTCCGGATTGAGCGCCTTGAGCAGGTTGCCGGCGGTGTAGATCGTCCCGTCGGCGCCGAGACTGATTGGTCGGCGACGACCCGCATTGACGGCGACCCAGAGCAGACCACCGTCTGAAGACAGGGCGTAGAGCCGGAAAAGGTCGGTCACATAGACGGTGCCGTCGGGGGCGACGGCCTCGAACTCGCCGCCAAATGTAGAATCTATCTGGAACCGCCAAAGCACCCGTCCGTCGGCCTGCCGGAGTGTGACGTTGAGCATGACGCTGTTGCCGGCACCGGCGGAGGTTATCACCTGAACGGGAACGCTCCCGATTGCCGACGCTTCCGGTACGTAGGCATGAATCTCCGTGTTGGTCCACGTCGTCGCAATGGCGGAAAAGCCGCTAATCAGGACCTGCCCGCTTCCTTGTGTGCTGCCGAAGTTCGTCCCAAAGATCAGCAGCCGGCC